>JBBQEE010000124.1:0-1601 GCA_038320375.1 Candidatus Nanopelagicales bacterium | reverse complement strand
TTACTTTGTCGGCCTTTGGCGTTCATGCGAACCCATTCCAGCTCCTCCGATAAACGCTTAGCGCGCTTAGCATCTTTCTGTCCTTCGACTTTAAGTCGCGCCGCCTTTGTCTCTAGATAAATTGAGTAGTTACCTTCGTATGGATAGGCACGACCGCGATCGAGTTCCAGAATCCACTGTGCAACGTTGTCCAAGAAATACCTATCGTGCGTGATCGCAACTACTGTGCCCGCGTACTTACTTAAATGTTGTTCCAGCCATAAAACTGATTCGGCATCAAGGTGGTTTGTCGGCTCATCGAGAAGCAGCAGGTCAGGTGCTTGCAAAAGTAATTTACAGAGCGCAACGCGACGTTTTTCTCCACCAGATAAAACTTTCACATCGGCATCACTTGGTGGACAGCGCAGCGCATCCATTGCTTGCTCTAGTTGTGAATCAAGTTCCCATGCATTTCGGTGATCAAGCTTTTCCTGCAAATTTCCCATCTCAGCCAACAACTTGTCATAGTCAGCATCGGGAAGTGACATCTCATCGCTGATTGCGTTAAATCGATCAAGCATTGCAACCGTTTCAGCAACGCCTTCTTTGACGTTATCAATAACATTTTTCTCTTCATTTAAAACTGGCTCTTGCATCAAAATACCAACTGAATAACCCGGTGATAGATATGCCTCACCATTAGATGGTTGTTGCAATCCCGCCATGATCTGCAAAACTGTGGACTTACCAGCGCCGTTAGGCCCAACCACACCAATCTTTGCACCCGGCAAGAACATCAAAGTTACGTCATCGAGAATTACCTTCTCACCATGCGCTTTTCGCGCTTTTTTCATTGTGTAAATAAACTCAGCCATAGAGAAAACCTTAGTGGCTCATATCGGTACAATTACTCATCGACCCTGTAGGCGCCTGTAGCTCAGTCGGATAGAGCACTCGCCTTCTAAGCGAGTTGTCGCTGGTTCGATTCCAGCCAGGCGCACATGAGCACACCTTTGCACCACCTTATTTGGATCGACTGCGAAATGACTGGGCTCGATGTCGTAAATGATGCCCTTGTTGAAATTGCGGTCTTGGTCACAGACTCTGATTTAAATGTAATTGGCGAAGGCGTTGATTTAGTGATCAAAACAACTCCTGAAAAATTAGCGGGAATGAATGATTTCGTAACTCAGATGCATACAACCTCTGGGTTAATTACTGAGATTCCAAATGGAATTTCGGCGAGCGATGCCGAAGATGCAATTATTAAATATCTTGAATCTGCCGGAACTATTTCTGGAAAATCACCACTCGCTGGAAATTCAGTCAATGTAGATCGCAATTTCATCGCCCGTGACATGCCGCGCCTCACAGAGTTTCTGCACTACCGAACCGTTGATGTTTCATCGATCAAAGAGTTGGCACGTCGCTGGCATCCAAAGCTCTACTTCGCCTCCCCCGCCAAAACGGGCAATCACCGCGCACTCGGTGATATTCAAGATTCCATCGCAGAACTGGCGTATTACCGCGCAGCGTTATTCGTCCCCAGCGCCAGCGAGATCGCAGCAGAGTAGTTAGCAGGTAAGATAAGCATTCAATCAGCACATGGTGGGCGTAGCTCA
>JBBQEE010000123.1:0-2583 GCA_038320375.1 Candidatus Nanopelagicales bacterium | reverse complement strand
GAGTTGTTGCAGTTCACAGGGGCGTGAAGACTTAACGATTAGCGGTAGTCCAGCCTCCGCCTTAAGATTTCGCTTGTGAACGCGAATCCATATATCCCCATTTTGGCGATTGCCGCAGTGGGCTTTGGGTTCGCGGTTTTCTCTATCGCCGCCGCCGCTTTCACGGGGCCAGCCCGATACAACCGTGCAAAGATGCAGGCGTACGAATGTGGAATCGAGCCTTCACCACAGGCTGCCGAAGGTGGACGTTTCCCAGTTAAATACTTTTTAACTGCAATGCTCTTCATTATTTTTGATATTGAAATCGTCTTTCTCTATCCATGGGCAGTAACTTTCGATCAACTTGGACTCTTCGGGTTAGTTGAAATGGCAATCTTTATTGGAACAGTTTTTGTTGCATTCGCATATGTATGGCGCCGTGGAGGTCTCGAATGGGATTAGAAGAAAAGTTACCGAGTGGAATTGTTTTAACATCGGTTGAAAAACTTGCAGGTTACATGCGTAAAAACTCATTGTGGCCAGCGACATTTGGTCTTGCTTGCTGCGCGATTGAAATGATGGCAGCTGGTGCAGGTCGTTATGACTTAGCGCGATTTGGTATGGAAGTTTTCCGCGCATCCCCACGTCAAGCAGATTTAATGATTGTTGCGGGCCGCGTCTCAAATAAAATGGCGCCAGTGCTTCGCCAGATTTATGATCAAATGGCAGCACCAAAGTGGGTCATTGCGATGGGCGCATGCGCTTCTTCTGGCGGAATGTTTAACAACTACGCAATCGTGCAAGGTGTAGATCACGTTGTTCCAGTTGATATCTATCTACCTGGTTGTCCACCACGTCCAGAAATGTTGATGGATGCAATTCTTAAATTACACGATCAAATTTATGCTGAAAAACTTGGACCTAATCGTGAAAAAGTTATTAAAGAAGTAGAACTTGCAGCAATGAACGCTCTTCCTATACATCAACTCAAAGGTTTGCTGGCATAAATGACTCAAGATCAACAAGGTGCTTTTGGAGCTAGCAGCACTGGTGATACCTCTGGTTACGGCGGGCTTACTCAAGCGGCTTTAAATATTGGTTCTTCGCAGCGTCCGTTTGGCGGATATTTCGATCAAGTTGCTGATGATTTAGAACGCGCATATCCAGATTTCGCTGATGCCATTGAACGGGTAGTTGTTGATCGTGGTGAATTAACGCTGCATATCAAAGCAGCTCGCTTGGTAGATGTCGCACTAATTTTGCGCGATAAATTAAAATTTGAAATGTCGATGGGTGTTTCAGGAGTTCATTACCCAGATGATAAAGATCGCGAACTACATGCGGTTTATCACTTGCTTTCAATAACAAATAATCAACGCATTCGTCTAGAAGTTTCAGTTCCTGATACCAATCCACACATTCCTTCTTTAGTTGAAGTTTGGGCTGGCTCAAACTGGAACGAACGCGAAACTTTTGACATGTTTGGAATTATTTTTGATGGCCATCCGGGTCTCACTCGTATTTTGATGCCAGATGATTGGCAAGGTCACCCACAACGTAAAGATTATGCACTTGGTGGAATTGGCGTTGAATATAAAGGCGCAGTCATACCACCTCCATCAGATCGGAGGTCGTACAAGTGAGTACTTATGCCGATCCGTATGCATCATCACGCGAAACAACTGAAGGAACTGTTTTCTCGGTTACTGGTGGCGATTGGGATTCTCTTGTAACTGAAATTGGTCAAGCAAAGGAAGAACGCGTTGTTGTAAATATGGGTCCACAGCACCCATCTACACACGGTGTACTTCGTTTAGTTCTAGAACTTGAAGGCGAAACTGTTACTGAAGTTCGCTGCGGAATCGGATACCTGCATACAGGAATTGAAAAAAATATTGAATTCCGTAACTGGACGCAGGGGACAACTTTCGTAACACGAATGGATTATTTAGCACCGCTATTTAATGAAGCGGTGTATTGCCTCGGCGTTGAAAAATTGCTGGGCATTACTCAAGATGTTCCAGAAAAAGCAGACGTTATCCGCGTGATGATGATGGAATTCAATCGAATTTCCTCACACATGGTGGCGCTCGGTACTGGTGCCCTTGAACTTGGCGCACTTTCACCAATGATCTTCTGCTTCCGCGAACGCGAAAAAGTACTTGATGTATTTGAATTTATCTCAGGTCTTCGTATGAATATGGCTTACATTCGTCCAGGTGGGGTCGCTCAAGATTTGCCGGTTGGCACAATTGATAAAGTTTTAGCAACCGTTAAAGATCTGCGCCATAGTTTTAAAGATAACGAGAAGCTTCTAGTCGGTAACACAATCTGGATGAAGCGCACTGAAGGCATTGGTTACTTAGATCTCGCTGGTGCAACAACGCTCGGTGTTACTGGACCGGTTATTCGTGCAACTGGATTACCACTTGATCTGCGCAAGATTCAACCTTATTCAGGATATGAAAACTATAACTTTGATGTCATTACGGCAGATACCTGCGACGTTTATGGTCGTTTTCTAATTCGCATCAATGAACTTGAGCAATCACTCCGCATCATCGAACAATGCGCGCAGAAACTTAAGGCGCTAGAAGGCGCACC
>JBBQEE010000122.1:0-2672 GCA_038320375.1 Candidatus Nanopelagicales bacterium | reverse complement strand
GTGATGATTGCTCATCCAGTTCTTTGTGCAGCACGTCGTACCGCTGGCGCTTGGGTATTTCTTTATGGTGGCTTTGGACTAATGGCTTATGACTTATTTTTAGATCCACAGATGGTTAGTGCTGGACGTTGGACATGGGTGGTGAAGGGTGCGCACGTTCCGTTTACTCCAGAAGTTCCTCTTTCAAACGCTTTTGGTTGGCTCTTATCCGGTATGGCGCTAATTGCCTTGCTACATGTATTTCTCCCACGTGATCGTCGTAAGCAAAGTGCAAGTTTTTCAGCTGTCGACATATTCTTGGCCTGGACTTGGTTTGGTGGAGTTGTATCGAACTTATTCTTCTTCGATCGTCCCGGAGTAGCGCTTTTAGGTGGATTTGCATTTGGAATATTTCTGGCGCCCTACTTCTTTTCGCGTTGGCTCGGCCGCCCGTAATATATTGTGTTAACTACGTTAGTTTTATTTTTAACCATCATTTTACTTTGGGTAGCAGTTGCAAACTTCTTCACTATTAGGCGCCCAACTAGCGCGATAGAACGCACTGAGAAAATATCTATATTAATTCCAGTACGCAATGAAGCCGAGAATATCACCGAATTAGTGAGTTCATTGCAGGCACAAGAGTTTCTTGCTGATCTGGAAATTATCTTTATCAATGACTCCTCAACAGATGAAACTTCAGAATTACTGCGCAAAGCGCAAGATGAAGGTGCCGCAATTACTGTTATTAACGCCCCCGAGCCTCCAATAGGTTGGATGGGAAAACCTTGGGCGCTACAACAGGGGTTTGAAAAGGCTAGCGCCGAAATTATTGTCACCCTCGATGCTGACGTACGCCTTACTTATACGGCAATTGCACAAGCTATTGGAATGCTTGGAGACCGAGATTTTATTTCTCCATATCCGCGTCAGATAGCAAAAACCTTTTCTGAAAGGTTAATTCAACCGTTACTGCAATGGTCCTGGATGACCACGGTTCCACTTCGAATTGCTGAAAAATCTTCTCGTACCTCGCTGGCCGTTGCTAACGGACAATTTTTTCTAGTTCGACGAAGTGCGCTAGATAAAATCAATGGTTTTGCCTCCGTTAAGAATGAAGTTTTGGAAGATATGAAACTTGCTAAATCATTAATCTCTGCAGGTGCTCGTGGTGGAGTTGCTGATGGGTCAACCATTGCGCAAACTCGAATGTATAAAAACTTTGCTGAAATTAAAGCTGGGTACGGTAAATCACTCTGGAAGGCTTTTGGTACAAAAGAGGGAAGTTTTTTAGTGGCCTCATTTATCTTCGTAACCGGCATCGCCCCAATAATAATCTGGTTAAGTGGCAATCCGATTGGCTTCATTGCCTATGAATTTATGGTGATCACCCGCATTCTGAGTGCTTCACGATCACATGGCCGAAAATTAGATTCAATTCTTCATCCAATATCTTCCATAATTCTTATTTATCTAATTATTTATAGTTGGCAATCACGTGGCAAGGTTCAGTGGAAAGGTCGCACCTTGTGAGTTCGACAAAGTCACCGCGCAAAAGTGTTGCTGTAATTGGTGCGGGAATGGGAGGCATGTGCACCGCCGCTCGACTAGCACGATCTGGGTATGAAGTCACAGTCTATGAAGCCTCTGATCGTCACGGCGGAAAATGTCGCACTGAATGGATTGGTAATTACGCCTTTGATACTGGTCCATCTCTCCTAACTATTCCGGCCGTCTACCGTGATTTCTTTCAGCGAACTGGTGAAGTTATGGGAAGAGTTCTAGAAGTTCAGGCAGTCGAACCTTCCTTTGACTATCGATTTGCCGATGGTAGCGAAGTAAAGTTCGCAAATTTATCTAGAAAGAAAACACTTTCCGCCATTGAATCATCTTTGGGAAAGAACGCCGCAAATGAATGGGAACAAGTAATGCAGACCGCTGAGGCTATGTGGGATGTTTCGCGAGAACCATTTATCGAATCTGAATTACGTTCTGTCGCATCACTTCTAAAACGGCCAACACTTCTGCGAGACTTAAAGATTATCGCCCCATGGAAAACGCTGCGTGGTTTAAAAATTACTGACCCACGTCTACGAAACATTCTTGATCGGTATGCCACTTACAGCGGTTCGGATCCCCGAGTTGCTCCAGCCGTTCTAGCATCGATCGCTTTTGTCGAAGAAGCATTCGGTGCTTGGCACATTAAGGGTGGAGTCGGAAAACTTGCTGATGCTGTTTACCAGCGCTGCCTTGATAGAGGCGTGCTTTTTGAATTTAATACTCAAGTCTCTTCAATAGCGCACGATAGTAAGAAAATTAGTGGAATCAAACTATCTGACGGCCGCGAACTTGACTACGAAATTGTGGTTGCCAACGCTGATGCCAAAATGGTCTATACAAAACTAATTTCTGGAAAAGTCAGAAAGTTAAAACGTGTACGTCTTAATCTAAAAAAGGCGGAGCCATCACTAGCTGGATTCTCTTTACTTCTAGGACTTAAGCCCAGCAGCGTTGATTCTGGGTTGTCTCACCACAATATATTCTTTCCGAAAGATTACGATCAAGAGTTTGAAGATATTTTCAACCGAAAGATTCCTGTGCAAGATCCAACTATTTATATCTGTGCTCCACGCGATGAATCAATGGTTAAGCATGCTGGTCACGAAGCTTGGTTTGTTCTAGTTAATGCTCCC
>JBBQEE010000121.1:0-2688 GCA_038320375.1 Candidatus Nanopelagicales bacterium | reverse complement strand
TTCGCTTGTCTTCACAACTGCTGGTGGAGCAATCGCCTTCCATTACATTATGGATTCACATTGGTGGCTCGGAGCTCTTGCTGGGTTAATGACAGTATTTACTGCAACATCTGGCGATCTTATTGAGTCCGCCATGAAGCGCGATATGTCACTGAAAGATATGGGCTCACTCTTGCCGGGTCACGGTGGGATTCTTGATCGTTTAGATTCAGTTTTATTCTCAGCACCGGCACTTTGGTTGGCGCTTGAAATCGTGCGTCGCGCACAGGATTCAGGTTTGTTATGAGCAATAGAGTAGAAAACCCAGAACTTAAATTAGTTTTTGATGAACCAGTACAACGCAAGAAAGCCCCAAAGCATCTCGCTGACTTTTCTCCTGAAGAACGTCGCGCGCTAGCTGTTGAAAATGGACTACCTGCTTTCCGAGCCAACCAAGTAGCAACTCACTACTTCACGCATTTATCTAACGACCCAGAAACCTGGACCGACATTCCGGCAGATCTACGCGGAAAGGTCGCCGAAATCTTTACTCCAAAATTAATTGAATTAGTCACCACTCGAACCACTGATAATGGAATGACCCGTAAAGATCTCTGGAAACTTCACGATGGTGTTCTAGTTGAATCTGTTCTGATGCGTTACACCGATCGCGTAACAGTATGTATTTCATCCCAAGCAGGTTGTGGAATGAACTGTCCATTCTGTGCAACTGGCCAGGCTGGTTTAACCAGAAATCTAACTGCTGGTGAAATCACCGAACAAATCATCGCTGCGGCACGCGCGTGCGTTAACGGTGAACTCCCTGGGGGAGAAGCGCGACTTTCCAACATCGTATTTATGGGAATGGGAGAGCCGCTCGCTAATTACAACGCCGTTGTTCGCACCCTTCGCAATATCACTGCCCCAAATCCAGATGGCCTAGGAATCAGCGCGCGATCAGTAACCGTTTCCACAGTTGGACTTGTCAACGGAATTGAAAAGTTAATGGATGAAGGAATTAACTGCACACTCGCAGTTTCGCTACATACTCCAGATGATGAACTACGTGACTCACTCGTTCCAATTAACTCACGCTTTAAAGTCCGCGAAGTACTAGCCGCAGCAGATGCCTATGAGAAAAAAACTGGGCGCCGCTACTCAATCGAATACGCGCTAATCCGCGATATCAATGACCAGTCTTGGCGTGCAGATTTACTTGGCCGCTTACTAAAAAGCCGAAATGCCCACGTTAACTTAATTCCGCTCAACCCAACTCCAGGATCAAAATGGACCGCTTCACGCCGCGAAGATGAAGCTGAATTCGTGCGAATTCTAGAAACGTACGGCGTACCAACCACCGTGCGCGATACCCGTGGCCGTGAGATCGATGGCGCCTGCGGACAGTTGGCAGCGGTGGAACAGAGTAAATAGACTCACCAGCATGAACCTAAAAGAGCAAGCCGCCGCATATGAATCAGCAACTCAATATTTTTTAAATTTAGCGCGCGCAGTTTTGCCAGAACAATTGGATGTTAAAGATTCCGAAGGCTGGTCTGCTCGTCAGATAATTCACCACTTAGCTGATTCAGAGGCGCAGTCTTATGCGCGTTTGCGTCGCTTAGTTGCCGAACCTGAAGGATCCATAATTCAGGGTTATGACGAGAATTTGTGGGCAGTCGCTCCGCAACTTGGCTATGAAAGTGCACCTGTTGAAAACTCGATCGCAATCTTTGCTTCAGTGCGCGCCGGATCGTTAGACATCATTAAGCGACTTGAAGAATCTGATTTATACAAAGCTGGAGTTCATTCAGAATCAGGCGCGTACACAATTGAAAAATGGCTTACTGGTTACACAAACCATCCAGTTGATCACGGGGATCAATTAATTCGGGCAGTGAAAGGGCAGAACTAAGAATGAAGAAAGCTCAGAACTTTATAAATGGCGCACTTGTTGATTCCGCCTCTGGTGAGACCACCGAATTAGTAAATCCAGCAACTGGAAAAGTATTTGCGACTGCACCTATTTCTAATCAGACTGATGTTGATAAGGCGATGAAAGCGGCGGCAGAGGCATTTCCGGTTTGGCGAGATTCCACACCGTCAGAGCGCCAAAGAGTGTTACTAAAAATTGCTGACGCACTCGAATCACGCGCCGAAGAAATTGTGGCGATTGAATCTGAAAACTGCGGTAAGCCAATCGCTGTGACCATGTCTGAAGAAGTTCCACCAATGATTGATCAGATCCGTTTCTTTGCTGGTGCTGCCCGCAATTTAGAAGGTAAGTCGGCGGGTGAATATATGAAAGGCATGACCTCTTTTATTCGCCGCGAACCAATTGGTGTTGTTGCCCAAGTAACTCCATGGAATTACCCAATGATGATGGCGGTCTGGAAATGGGCGCCGGCAATTGCAGCGGGAAACGCGGTGGTTTTAAAGCCGAGTGATACGACTCCGATGTCGACAGTATTTATGGCAGAAGTTATGAGTGAATTTTTACCTGCGGGTGTTTTCAATGTGATTACTGGCGAGCGCGCAACCGGTGCGATGTTGGTAGATCACGAAACGCCAGCGATGGTTTCAATAACAGGTTCAGTGCGCGCCGGAATGGAAGTTGCCGGCGCTGCAGCGAAGCAACTTAAGCGAGTGCACCTTGAACTGGGTGGCAAAGCACCAGTAATCGTCTTTGATGATGCTGATCTAGAAGCAGCC
>JBBQEE010000120.1:0-2721 GCA_038320375.1 Candidatus Nanopelagicales bacterium | reverse complement strand
AATCATCACCAGCTCAATTGCGGCCGCTACACGAGCGCTCAAACTAATTGAAGAAGTACGCCAAAACCCTGAATCAGGTGAAGCGCTAATTCTGGGAACGCACCTAGAAGGCCCGTTTATCTCCATGCAAAAGCGCGGTGTTCATCCCCCTGAATTTATTGTGGCTCCAGATCTAGAACATATGAAATCTTTACTTGGTGCAGGTTTAATCAAACAAGTAACTCTGGCACCTGAACTACCGGGAGCAATTTATTTAATTCAGTATCTGGTCAGTGAAGGCGTCCTAGTTTCGTTGGGCCATACCAACGCATCTATGGCGGAGGCAGAGGCGGGATTTGCTGCAGGTGGTGTTGCCATTAAGGCAGTTACTCCATCCGCCTCGGCTAGTTGCGCCAGATTTACCGCAATTGCGGTGCTCTCTGAACCAACGCTAACAATCAGCGGGAGTCGCCCTTGTAAATTCTGCAAAACTAACTGCCACATAGTTCTGCGCTCCAGAAAACTAAAACGCATAACCTCTGAAACCATTGCCAACACAATGCCAGCGCATTTCTTGCTGATCAACCATTCGATTTCATCTGCTAAAACTTTTTGATCAATATTTTCATCAGCATCAAGTGGAATTTGAATTACGGGATAAACACCTCTGATCATTTTGCATCCTTTATTGCTTTACGAAAATCACCAACTCGTGTTGCGATTTCGCTAATTCCACCTGAAGTAAGTGGGCCACCCAGCCCAAAGCCCGATACACCTGCCTTAATCCAGCTCTCCACATCACCTAGCGCAATTCCACCAGTTGCCATCCAAGTTTGTCCGGGAAATGGATCTCGAACCGACTTTAAATAACTTGCACCAAGACTGGATGCTGGAAAGAATTTCAAAATATCGGCGCCAAAGGAAATTGCATCTGCAATCTCGGTTGGACTTGCTACTCCCGGAATAGAAACCAGCCCAGCCTTCTTGCTCGCCTTAATGACTGCTTCAGATGTGTGTGGAGAGATAATAAATTCTGCGCCAGCGCTCTTTGCGTTAATAACATCACTTTCGCTCATCGCAGTGCCTACTCCAACGTGCAATCCCTTTACCGATGAGAATTCAGCGATCAAATCAAATGCTCCAGGAGTTGTAGTTGTAAATTCAATTAGATCGACACCCGCCTCAATAAGCGCGCAGGCAAAGTTGCGAGCTTCATCAGTTGAATTGTTACGGATAATTGCCACTAAGCCTGAATCGAAACTCAATTCATTTTCAAACACTTTATCCATTAGCGACTCCCCCAATTCCATTAACCATTCCAGCCCAGTCCCCCAGAGTACTTGCCACAATCGCACCACATCGGCTGCCTTGCTTTACTGCGGTCATTAAATCTAACCCACCTAAAATTCCACTAATAGTTCCGCCAATAAAAGCATCTCCTGATCCAACTGGATCTACCACCTTAATTTTCTCCGGCTGATAGTCAAAACGCTCACCATTATGTAGAATTCGTATTTGATCAGGTCCTGCAGTCATAATCAAAGTCTTTATATTTTTCGCTGCCGCTAATTTCAAATTCTCTTCCGGATCATCACTACCAAAAACTAATTGGTATTCATCTATCCCACCAGTCAGCAGTTCAACGTCATGGGCCAGTTCACGCAAAGTCGCTGAAGCCTTTTCATTGCTCCATAACTTACGTCTGATATTTAAATCTAAACTTGTATGTACCTTATATTCCCGCGCCTTAGCAATGGCATGTGCCACGGTTTGGTGCGCCGAATCTGAGAGTGCGACAGTAATTCCACTGACGTGTAGCCACCTTGATTGCGCAAGCACCTGTAAATCAATATCAGTTGGTTCAAAAGTTGACGCCGCTGAACATCTGCGGAGGTAAGTGACGTCAAGTTGTTCTTCTTGTCCTCTATTTCGAACTAAGGTGCCGGTGTAGTTCTCGCTACGAAAAAAATGTTTGGTTTCAACGTTTTCAGAGTTAAATTGGGCAATGACGTTATCACCTAGAAAATCTCGCCCTAATTTCGTCTGATAATAAACTTTGAGGCCTAACCGAGTGGCAGCAACGGCCACATTTCCTTCAGCACCCGCCGCAGAAAGTTGATATTGGTGCGCGGTTTTCACGCTATCTGTATCGATGGACATAAAGAGCGCCATAGCCTCACCGAAGGTGAAAATGTCAGGCTTGCTGAGGTTCAAGGTAAGGCTCCTTTGGATACTTCTAATCGCGGCAAATCTACCGTATCCAATCATCGTTTCGATCTCGGGGCCCCTGGCAGTGCTAAAACAGGAATGGACGATGCAGCGCAATTACGCACCGCGTTAGCCGACCGCATTGAAAGCAACTTAGCATCTCTGCTTGTTAAGGCAGAGCAATTGCTCCTTGAAAATCGTAGTCATGTACTTGCTCTCACTCATACCCTTGAAAATTTTAAGACGCTAAATGGCGAAGATGTGGCAGCGGTTATTGATCAGAAACAAGGATCAATAATTGATGGCCGTCCATATGCGAGCCCAGACTTAATGGCGCAAATCGAGAAGTACCACGATGCTTCGTTGGTTGCTCATCGTGAACACCGCAAGCCAGATGTTGCGCTACGAATAATCAACCACCACTAAAAAAGTTAGCGCTTACAAAACTATTTCTTTAAGTATAAATATTCATCAAAATTTAGACCGAACAACTTTTTTTGTGGTGGTTTATTATTCGTTGCGCAACATCTGGCT
>JBBQEE010000119.1:0-2967 GCA_038320375.1 Candidatus Nanopelagicales bacterium | reverse complement strand
ATAAATACAATGCTGATCTCACACCACTACGTTCATTTGTATTGCCTTCCGGCACTTCAGCAGCGGCACATTTGCATGTTGCGCGCACAGTCGTTCGTAGAGCAGAACGTCGCACATGGGCAGCAATTCATGGCTTTGGCTCAGGAGTTAATCCGTTAACTGCGAAGTATTTAAATCGTTGCTCAGATCTACTATTTGTTCTGGCTCGTGTAGCCAATAAGGAAATAGGAGATCAGCTCTGGGTTCCCGGAGCAAACCGCTAACTTTTTAAAACTGCTCGCGCAATTTTTTCATCACGTTCAAATACATAAAGGCGTGGACCATCTTTAGTTTGAACCAAATTTGCACGTATTTCAGATTGAGCCAACTTTAATCTTTGCAACTCTCCTTCAATGTAATTATTGGGAGAAGCGATTACAACAAGCGCACCATACTCATCTTCTTTGCCCACTTTTGGTGTACGTGCAATAACTGATTTACCACGCGAAAATGCCCAGCGAAGTATGAGCGAGAGAATTCCAACAGCAAAGAATCCACCGAAGCTACTTAAAAAGAGCGCATTATTAATTCCACCGAGCATGCTTATTCCTTGATTGCTTCATAGACGTTGGTGGGCAGTGGGCCTGGGGGCGTACTCTGATTACAGTCTGCACTGATATTTGAAAGTATGTGTCCAGCACCTATTGGTTCACTGCTAATAAGAATTACTGTAATTACTTGTTGTGCTGCGCTACGTGAAACCGAAGTAGTTAGGCGTCCAAAGACTTTTGGAGTTCGATCCTCAACTGATGTAGCCCCGATAAGATCGGAGTTAATTTTCCACCAACGGCATCCAGATTCGGCGGCTACAAGCACTGCTCCACATGTATATTCAGTACATGATTGAACCTGGCTTATCAGAGCAGTTTTAGCAGATAAGAGTCCAACTAACTCCTTCGCAGTTGGAATTTTTAAATATAACTTGGTTTCATTTAGCGGATCTGTTTTAAATCCGACTGGCGGCCACATTGGTGAGGGTGAAGGAGAGCGTGGCGCCAATTTCTTCTTCTTTGGGGCTTTATTCACTGGTTTTTTGGCAGCCGGCTTCTTGGCAACCGGAGTTTTCGTAGCAGCCACTTTCTTAGTTGGTGTAGGAGTAGGACTCTTACTCGCAGCACCGGCAGAACTAACCGAGCTTGCTAACAGAACTACTAAAAAAGTAGCCAAAACTCTCTTTGATTTCATCGATCTTGCTCCCATTTAAAAGTTCGAATCGAAAGTATTAGTCCCACCACCAGCCAGAGGGAGATAATAATAAATGTACGTCCAGTCTCCCATGATCCGGCCACTTCTTGGGCAGCGAATGAATCAGGTAAGAAAACTGAGCGCATTCCTTGAGTCATCCATTTAAGAGGAAAAATAGCAGCCACCTGCTGCATCCATGCTGGCAGATCAGTAAAGACAAAGAATACCCCACTGAAAAATTGCAGAATTATTACAACTGGAGAAACGACTGCTGATGCCCCTCGCCCACTTTTAGGGATAACCGAGAATGCAATTCCAAGCGCTGTTGATGCACCGCTACCTAAAAGAATTATCCAAGTAAATGTCAACCATTTAATGGGATCTGTTGGCAGATTTACCCCAAAGAATAAAACACCGGCAATCAAAAGTAATATAACTTGAATCAACATTGTTACAAATACGACGATCACTTTTCCAATAAAGTAACTAGAAGCAGGCATTGGAGTTCCACGTAAGCGCTTTAAAGTTCCAAAATCTCGCTCCACTGGGATCATTATCGCTAGTTGCTGAAACCCAGTATTTACCAATCCAGAAGCGATCATTCCGGCAACGAAATACTGGCTAAAAGTAACTCCATCTGTAAGTTCATTTGTAAATACTGAACCAAAGATAGCTAAGAGCATAATAGGAAAAGCTAATGTAAAGACAACAGATTCTCGTTGTCTCATAAACTGCTTAATCTCTAAGTTGCCGCGAGCAATCCCAATACTTATGGCACTTGGAACTTTATTTTTCTCCATCTGCGCCACCGATCATTTCTAAATAAACATCTTCCAGCGAAGACCGTTTCACTGTTAACTCCGGAATTTCATTTTCAAAAAGTTCTGAAAGTTTGCAGACTAAGGCAGTCGGATTATCAGTTTGTTCTGATTTTAGAATTAGACCGTCAAGCCAAGTGACCGTCGCAAGAGAAGTGGATCGACCACCAAGAAGTGCGGGAGTCGAGATTTCCATAATTTTGCCACGATTAATAACAGCAACTCGGTCGGCCAAGGCTTCGGCTTCGTCTAAATAGTGTGTTGTTAAAACTATGGTTGTTCCTGAATCACGTAAAGTCTTAATCAGCGACCAGAATGCACGACGGGCTTCCGGGTCGAAGCCAGTGGTGGGTTCGTCAAGAAAGAGCAATTCTGGTGAACCAATAATTCCAAGAGCGACATCTAATCGTCGCCGCTGTCCTCCAGAAAGAGTACGAATTAGCGCACTTTCCTTTTCATCTAACCCAACTGCCGTAATTACTTCTTCTACATTACGGGGGTTGGAGTAATACTTACTAAAATGTCTGATCGTTTCTGACACAGACAAATCTCCAGCATCGCTGGTTGATTGCAGAACGATTCCAATTCGGTTACGCCATTTACGAGCCGCTTGACCTTTAATATCGGGGTCAATACCTAAAACTGAAACTGTTCCGGAGGTGCGGGATCGGAAGCCCTCTAAAATTTCGACAGTTGTTGTTTTCCCTGCACCATTAGGCCCGAGCAAGGCAAAAATCTCGCCAGCTTCGATATTGAGATCAATTCCAGCAACCGCCTCATTGGGGCCGTAGCTTTTGCGCAGGTTATTGACGCTTATCACGCTACTCATATGGCTATCTTGCCTCACTCAGGGCAAAAGTGCGAGAAAATAGATCTATGAGCCCACGTCGCAACTTTCCTAAAGGACGCCGGCCGAAAATTGAGG
>JBBQEE010000118.1:0-3029 GCA_038320375.1 Candidatus Nanopelagicales bacterium | reverse complement strand
CGCTGAGGCATACGCACTTGGCGATGTAATCGCTCGATACTGGATACAAAAAGGTTTCAACGTTATGCACCCGATTGGTTGGGATGCCTTCGGTTTACCGGCTGAGAATGCTGCGATTAAACGTAATGAAGATCCACGAATTTGGACTTATGAAAATATCGCAACTCAGAAAGCGTCAATGCGCCGTTATGCCTGTTCATTCGATTGGGATCGAGTATTTAATACCTGCGATCCCGAGTACTACCGTTGGAACCAATGGTTATTTATTGAATTGCATAAACGAGGACTTGCCTACCGAAAAGATAGCGCCGTTAACTGGTGTCCCGGTTGCCAAACTGTTTTAGCAAATGAACAAGTAGTGGCAGGGCTTTGCGAGCGTTGCGACACTGCAGTCACCAAGAAGAAGTTAAACCAGTGGTACTTCAAAATTACTGATTACGCTGATCGTCTGCTTGATGATATGAAAGATCTAGAGGGTGCTTGGCCAGATAAAGTCTTAACGATGCAGCGCAACTGGATCGGGCGCTCACAAGGAGCGAACGTTGATTTCAAGATTGAAAACCGCACCGAACCAGTAACTATCTACACCACACGTCCCGACACTTTATATGGTGCAACTTTTATGGTTGTGGCTGTTGATTCAGAGCTAGCGGCAGAGTTAGCGGCTGGCACATCTGCCGAACCAGAATTTAAAAAGTATTTAGAGTCCATTAAAGCCGCATCTGATATTGATCGCTTAGCAACTGATCGTCCAAAGAGTGGCGTATTTCTAGAGCGCTATGCAATTAATCCAGTCAACGGCAAAAAGTTACAAATCTGGGCCTCAGATTATGTTTTAGCAGATTACGGAACTGGCGCCATTATGGCTGTGCCAGCACACGATCAGCGTGACTTAGATTTTGCACGCGCCATGAAATTACCAGTACTTGTTGTAGTTGAAACTGGTGAAGATGATCCAAATCAAAGTGGAATTGCCACAACTGGAGATGGAAAACTTATTAATTCGGGCTCGCTAAATGGGCTCAATAAAGTTGATGCAATTGCAGCGATTAATAAGCAGTTAGAGGCGGATGGGCTTGGCAAAGCAGCGCGCAATTATCGTTTACGCGATTGGCTGGTTTCGCGTCAACGTTACTGGGGAACACCAATTCCGATTGTGCACTGTGATAAATGTGGTGAAGTTGCAGTTCCTGCAGATCAACTTCCGCTAAAGCTTCCTGATGCAGCAGGTTTAGATTTAAAACCTAAGGGACAGTCACCACTTGCAGCAGCCACTGAATGGGTAAATACAACTTGCCCACAATGCTCGGGGCCAGCGATGCGCGATACCGACACCATGGATACTTTCGTCGATTCATCTTGGTATTTCTTGCGTTACCCATCTTCGACAAACCATAACGAACCTTTTTCTAGAGCCGATATAGATACTTGGCTGCCGGTTGATCAATATGTTGGCGGTGTAACACATGCGATTTTGCATCTACTTTATTCAAGATTCTTCACAAAGGTCCTTCACGATATTGGAATGCTGGGATTTACTGAACCTTTTACACGTTTATTAAATCAAGGCATGGTTGTTATGGATGGATCTGCGATGTCGAAATCGCGTGGAAATTTAGTACGACTATCTGATGAGTTAGAAAATCATGGCGTAGATGCAATACGTTTATCGATGGTTTTTTCAGGTCCACCAGAAGATGATGTTGATTGGTCAGATGTTTCACCTTCTGGCTCAGTAAAGTTTTTAAGTCGTGCTTGGCGTTTATCAGGAGATGTAACTTCTAAAGCAGGCGTTGACTTTGCTACTGGAGATATCGCGCTACGTAAGGTGACACATAAGGCGTTGCATGATGGAGCATTTGCAGTTGAATCCTTCCGTTTCAATGTAGCGATCGCGCGCATGATGGAGTTGGTAAATGCCACACGTAAGGCGATTGATTCTGGTCCGGGCACTGCCGATCCGGCAGTGCGCGAGGCAACTGAGGCAATTGCCATCATGCTTTCGTTAGTTGCGCCATTTACCGCTGAAGAAATGTGGGAGCGCTTAGGTCATAAACCAGCAATTGCAACTGCTGGCTGGCCAGTTGTGGATGAGAAACTACTTGTCGCCGACGCCATTGAAGCGGTAATTCAGATAAATGGAAAAATTAAAGAACGTATTGAAGTTTCGCCCGATATCAGCGATAGCGAACTTGGGCAGTTAGCACTCGCTCACCCGACTATTGCAGCAGAGTTAAATGGTGTTGCGCCAAAGAAAGTAATCGCTCGCGCTCCAAAAATTGTAAATATCGTTCTTTAATTTTTAGCCACAGTTAGTAAATTTTGGGGATTGCCCGCCCTGCGCGGGAGCCAGAATTCGGCAATGAATTCACTTAAAAGTACCTTCCAAAATTGGTGGACCCACATCACCTTTTCCTCAACTCAAAAGCGATCATTGCTGGCACTTGCTGGCATAGTTATTGCAACTTCAGCTTTTTTCGTAGTGCGGGGGAGTTCGCAACAAGTAGAAATTCTCGCCCCAGAATTAACGGTTACAGAGAGCATCGCCCAAGTTACAGTTGATGTGGCTGGCGCAGTAAAAATGCCCGGTGTTTATTCGCTTCCAATTAACTCGCGAGTAATTGATGCGATAAAGGCGGCGGGTAATAGTCTCAAGAACGCAGATCTTTCAGATATTAATTTAGCGCGGATGGTTAAAGATGGAGAGCAGGTTTATATCTATCCACCAGCGAAAGCTGGAAGTAGCGTTCGTGTTTCACCACAACGTGCGAAGCAGAAAGTTTCTGGTCCGATCGCCTTAAATCGAGCCAACGCCCGCGAATTAGAAGCGCTAGATGGAATTGGCCCAGTACTGGCAGCGCGAATCGTTGCCTACCGAAATCTAAATGGACCATTTATTAATATCGAAGATCTCTTAAAAGTTTCTGGGATAGGCGCCATTAAATTCTCACAATTTAAAGAGAAGTTACGCGTCTAATTGATTACCGTGCACGTGCTTTAGGGGGCGCGGTTTGGGTGGGAGCACTTAC
>JBBQEE010000117.1:0-3047 GCA_038320375.1 Candidatus Nanopelagicales bacterium | reverse complement strand
AAGACCGCTTAGCGATGAATCACTCGCTATTTTAATAACTGGTTCGGTAGTAACAGTTGGTGAAGCTCGAACAATAGTTAAGAGGGGCTAAAAGTGCGCGTTCTCGGATCAGCAGTACTTGCGATGGAATTTCTAGTCATGGGTTTTGCAATGTTGCTGGCGAAAGATACACATGAAATATCAACAATTGTTTACGGCGCAGTCGTAATGTTTCTGATGATTTATGCAATTCGCCTATTGAAGAAAAAGTCTGGATGGATTCTGGGATCTATCCTGCAATTTGCGATGGCTGCTTATTCAGTTGTGGTTCCTTCGATGGCGATCGTGAACCTTATATTTATGGGGTTATGGGTTGCGGCGATTATTGTCGGGCGAAAGGGTGAAGCCGCCCGAGCCGCGCTATTGGCGCAGGGAGATTCTGCGAAAAAGCCCATGGTGCCGCCAGCCCCAGATGCCTAATAGACTGGGCGTGTGAGCATCGAAAAGACCCTTGTCCTAGTCAAGCCCGATGGCGTGCGCCGTAATTTAGTTGGCGAAGTCATTTCACGAATCGAGAAAAAGGGTTACACAATTTCTGCAATCAAAATGATTCAGGCAGATCGCACTCTTCTAGAACTTCACTACGCCGAACATCAAGGTAAGCCATTCTTTGAACCTCTTTTAGAGTTCATGGCATCTGGCCCAATTGTTGCAATCGTTGCTGAGGGCAACCGAGTCATCGAAGGTTTTCGATCACTAGCTGGCACCACAGATCCAACGGTTGCAGCGCCCGGAACAATTCGCGGAGATCTAGCGCGGGATCAAGGCACAAAAGTTTCACAGAATATCGTTCACGGTTCAGACTCACCAGAGTCGGCGGCTCGTGAAATCGAAATTTTTTTTGGCAAATAGTTTAATTTCAAGCAAATAACTGAGGGGTAATACATGAGTAACAGAATGTCATTTATCGGTCGCGATATGGCCGTTGACTTAGGAACAGCAAACACGTTGGTCTATGTTCGTGGACGTGGCATTGTTCTAAATGAGCCTTCAGTAGTTGCAGTTAATCAAGACACTGGTGGAATTCTGGCTGTTGGTATTGAAGCCAAGAAAATGATTGGTCGAACACCGAGCAATATTGTTGCAATCCGTCCCCTCAAAGATGGTGTGATTGCAGATTTCGATACCACCGAGCGCATGCTTCGTTACTTTATTCAAAAAGTACATCGTCGTCGTTACTTGGCTAAGCCACGTATCGTGGTTTGCGTGCCATCAGGTATTACCGGAGTAGAACAGCGCGCTGTAAAAGATGCTGGTTATGCCGCAGGTGCGCGCAAGGTTTACATTATTGAAGAGCCAATGGCGGCGGCAATTGGAGCAGGACTCCCAATTCACGAACCAACTGGAAATATGGTTGTTGATATTGGTGGCGGCACAACTGAAGTCGCAGTTATTTCTTTAGGTGGAATTGTCACATCGCTCTCAATTCGCGTTGGTGGAGATGAGCTTGATCAATCGATTATTAACTGGGTAAAGCGCGAGTTCTCACTTCTACTTGGAGAGCGCACTGCAGAAGAAATCAAAATGGCGATTGGGTCGGCATATCCGCTGCAAGGCGAAAACGATGCCGAAATCCGTGGTCGCGATCTTGCAACGGGTCTACCAAAGACGATTGTTGTTTCCGCAGCTGAAATTCGTAAAGCACTGGAGGAGCCAGTTAATGCAATCGTAAACGCGGTAAAGAGCACGTTGGATAAGTGCCCACCAGAGCTTGCATCAGATCTCATGGATCGCGGAATCGTTCTTACTGGCGGAGGCGCGCTGCTAAAGGGTATTGATGAAAGACTTCGCAAAGAGACGGGAATGCCAATTCATATTGCAGATCGTCCACTGGATGCTGTCGTTGAGGGCTCCGGTAAGTGCATTGAAGAGTTTGAAGCCTTGGAAAAGGTTTTGATCTCCGAGCCACGTCGATAGTTCTCTTCAATGCGTCACGGCGATAACCGCGGTCGTTTACTTTTAATTTCCCTAATTGTCACCTCGCTCTTTCTAATTACTTTAGATTTACGTGACGTCGGTTTAATTAGTGGACTTCGAAGTGGCACCCAGAGCGCTTTATCGCCTGTGCAATCTGTAGCAGCGGATGTATTCCGCCCAGTTGGGAATTTCTTCTCTGACATTGTAAATCTTGGTCGAACACGCGGTGAAATAGAAAAATTAAAAGCATCAAATGAAAAGCTTCGTCAAACTCTGATAAATCGAAAAAATGCTGATCAAGAGTTGCTGCAACTTAAGTCAACTCTCGATTTAGCCAGAACAGCAAAGTACAAAATTGTTAATGCCAAAGTAATTTCTCTGGGTTCTACTTCATCGTTCACTCAAACCATCACGATTGATGTCGGAACCAAAAATGGCGTTCGTCAAAATATGACGGTAATAAATGGTTTTGGTTTAGTCGGAGTTGTGAAGTTGGCATATCCAAATAGTTCTTTGATTCAATTATCTAGTGACCCAGCTTTTCGCGTTGGGGCACGAGTAGCAAGAAGTCAGGAAATTGGAATATTAAGCGGGCAAGGTACCCGTACTGGAGTTTTACAACTTTTAGATAATCAGACAACTCTTAAAGTTGGTGATGTCATCTTGGCTCGTGGAAGTCAAAATGGTCGTCCATTTGTTCCCGGAGTTCCAATTGGACAAGTAACTAGCGTTGAGAATGCAGCTGGCGCAATAACTCAAACTGCTGAAATAAAATTCTATGTTAATTTTTCTGCCTTAAGCACAGTGGCAATTGTTGTATCGGCACCAAGTGCTGATCCCCGAGATATTTTGGTTCCTCGCCCGCCAGTTCCAACACCAATTCCAACTGTCACGGTATACGCCCAGCCTACAGAAACGTCTACTCCCTAAAATGTTTGCACGTAGATTCTTTATAACCTTTTCAATATTTGCCTTCGTTTATTTAATTCAAGAAGCAATCGTCAACCAATTCACTTTATTTGGTGGGGGATTTTCCCTATTTTTATTATTTACTCTACTTTGGTCTGCCCACGGAACTCCTGAAGTTGGTG
>JBBQEE010000116.1:0-3049 GCA_038320375.1 Candidatus Nanopelagicales bacterium | reverse complement strand
GTCGATAAGCGTTAAAGAATTTGGTGCACGATTTATTAAGCCGGTAATTGTTGCGGCTGATCAACCAACTGATTTAACAATTAATGGAACAGTTTCGGACGTTGATGGAGATCGAATTAAGTTAGATTTAATAGCGACTTCAGCTGGGATAAAAGTTTTGGGTATGTCGAAGGCAGTTGTGGTAAAAAATGAGCAGTAAAGAAGAGTTGGCTCAACAAAGGCTTGCAGCCAAGGTGGCTAAAGATTTTGCACTTGCCGATCAATTGCGCGATCAAATCGCAGCGCTAGGCTTCGAAGTAATCGATATTGCAGGTGGTTTTGAATTTCGCGCGAAAGAGCGTTATCCCAGCGTCAATTCAAGTCGAGATGTAAAGCCAATAAAAGTAAGTAGCGATATTGCAATCGCGATGATCATTGATGGTTTCACTGCAGATGCAGCAGAAACTGTCCGCACCGTAAAAGCTCATTCAAAAGTTCCGATCGTCGCACTCGTCACTGTTGATCCAGCCGAATTACTGGAAGAAATTGATTCACAATTTCAACTTATCTTTGTAAATGAAAATCAAGGTTGGGGCGAAAACGTCAATGCACTGCTAAAAAATATTTCTTCCAAATACGTTGTGATCATGGATGCATCAACCAGATTTACAGGCGATGCCATAACCCCAGTTCTGGCATCACTTAACGCCAATGAATATAACGCGGTGGGCTGGCGTGGGGGATTAGTAAATGTTGAGGATGAGTGGCGCAGCGTTGACGATAAAGGCCCTGGAGAAGTTGACGTTTTATTTAGTTATTTTATGGCGTTAAATTGCGAAGATGCTATTAACGCTGGTGGATTTAATAGCCGCGCTATTTATTATCGCAATGCCGATATGGAGTTTTCTCTGCGCTTGCGCCACTCAAATGGTCGTTTACTTCAATTGGATTTACCTTTAGAGCAAGCGCGGCATCACGGTTATTACGACACTGAAGAAGAATTTCGTGAACTTCAATCAAAGAAAAATTATGACCGCATCCTGGACCGCTTTAGAGGCAAAAGTGCAATCTTGAGTCCGCGCCGATAAACTATCCCAATGGCCGAATTACGTAATTACACCAGCTTGCGAGTAGGTGGTCCGGCGAAGAATTTTGTGGATGCCCGTAATGAGAAAGAAATCATTGCCGCTATCGAAGCCGCTGAAGGTTCCCAAATACTTATTATTGGTGGCGGTACAAATATTTTGGTCGCAGATGGTGGATTCGACGGAACGGTTATTCGTATTACTAACCACTCCTTAAAAGCTGAAGTAGATGCATGTAGCGGTGGCACTCTCTCCATTGGAGCCGGTGAGAACTGGGATAAATTTGTACAAATAAGTATTGAACGTGGCTTTGCCGGGCTAGAAACTCTTAGTGGAATTCCGGGAACGGTTGGGGCAACACCAATTCAAAATATTGGGGCTTATGGCCACGAAGTTAGTGAATTTATCACCCAGGTTCGCACTTATGACCGCCAAGAAAAAACGATAAAAACGTTTACAAATCTTGAGTGTGAATTTTCATATCGCAACTCTTATTTCAAATCACACCCAGGACGCTACGTTGTAATTGAAGTTCAATTCCAACTTCGGATGGGTATTGAGTCAACTCCAATCTCTTATGCTGAATTAGCAAGTAAATTAGAAATCGCAGTGGGTGAAAAAGCACCAGTTATAGCAACACGTAAAGCAGTTCTTGAACTTCGCGCAGCAAAAGGAATGTTGCTAAATCCAAGTGATCGCGATTCTTGGTCAGCGGGTTCGTTCTTTACCAACCCAATTGTTACTGCTGACATCGCTGCAAAACTTCCTGAAGGTGCGCCCCGTTGGCCACAGCCAGATGGTCGAATCAAAACCAGCGCTGCTTGGTTAATTGAAAATTCAGGAGTGAAGAAAGGTGACACAAGTGGAGGCGCAAGAATTTCAACTAAGCATGTTCTCGCCCTAACAAATGCCGCTAATGCCACCGCACAAGATATTGCGGATTTAGCAAAAAGCGCACAGAAGCATGTTCAGAATAAATTTGGAATTACTTTAGAACCAGAAGTTAATCTGATTGGAATTAACCTTCAGTAATTAATTTCTTTATACGCCCGATGCCTTCGACAATATCTGCATCACTGGTGGCGTAAGAAAAACGTAAATAACCTGATGGCCCGAAAGCCTCACCTGGGACTGCTGCAACTTCAACTTCTTCCAAAATTAAAGTGGCTAACTCAGCTGAAGTTTGTGGTGTCTTGCCGCGGATAGTTTTACCGAGTACGCCTTTAACTGATGGATAAACATAGAAAGCACCAGTTGGCAGCGGGCAAGAAAACCCGGGAATGTCATTGAGCAAACCCACAATTAACTTACGGCGGCGATCGAAAGCCTCACCCATTTTATGTACCGCAGATAGATCGCCATTAACGGCAGCAATAGCAGCACGCTGCGAAACATTGGAGACGTTTGAAGTTAAATGTGACTGCAGATTTGTGGCCGCTTTAATTACATCTTTCGGTCCGATCATCCAACCAACGCGCCAACCAGTCATTGCATAAGTCTTGGCTACTCCATTAATAATGATGCAAGTATCTGCAAGCCCCGGTACAACTACTGGCATAGATGGAGCAGTTGCACCGTCGTATAACAAGTGTTCGTAGATCTCATCCGAGATGACCCAAATATTATTTTTTAGCGCCCATTCACCAATCGCTTTGACTTGATCAACTGAGTAAACAGATCCAGTTGGATTAGATGGTGAACAGAATAAAAGTGCCTTTGTCTTTGGAGTACGAGCTGCCTCAAGTTGTTCGACGGTAACTAAATAGTTCTGACTTTCATCAGCAAAAATTTCAACACTTTTTCCGCCGGCTAACTTCACGCACTCTGGATATGTCGTCCAGTATGGAGATGGTAATAAAACTTCATCGCCCGGATCAATGATCGTTGCAAATGCTTGGTAGACCGCTTGCTTACCACCATTAGTAACAAGAACTTGATCAGCAGTTATTTCATAATTTGAATCGCGCTTTGTCTTTACAGCAATC
>JBBQEE010000115.1:0-3052 GCA_038320375.1 Candidatus Nanopelagicales bacterium | reverse complement strand
AATGACGTGTTTAACAATGGAAAGTCCAAGGCCAGTTCCTCCCGTTTGCCTTGACCTTGCAGGATCAACGCGATAAAAACGCTCGAAGATTCGATCAATCTCATCAACAGGAATTCCAATTCCTTGATCGGTGACTACAATAGTTACGATTTCGCTCTCAATTGTTGAGGTCACAGAGACAATCGTTCCTTGAGGTGAATAGTTAATAGCATTTTCAATCAGATTGTTAACAGCCATAATCAACTGTTCGCGATCTCCCTTAACTGCACAATCTGCTGATTTAGAAAACACAACTTTAATCTGTCGGGCATCAGCCGTAGTTGTGCACTGATCAATCGCTTCTTTGATTAAGTCATTAACAGCAAATTCTTGAGCAACTTTCAGTGGATCGCTATCTTGAACTCGCGAAAGCATAATAATTTCTTGCACTAGATCCGTTAGACGTTTTGCTTCTACTTGCATTCGTGTAGCAAATTTCTTTACTGCATCAGGATCATCTTTGGCACCAAGTACTGCTTCGCTAAGGAGTGAGAGAGCGCCAATTGGAGTTTTCAATTCGTGAGAAATATTGGCAACAAAATCACGGCGTACTTCATGAATTCTCTGTGCTTCACTCTCATCGCTCAGCATGACCAGTACTAAGTCATTTTGATCGAGCGGAATTACGTTCACTGTTAAATCATGAATTCCCTGCCCAATAGGTCCGCGTGCAATTTCGATTACACCCTGATGTTGAACACCGGAACGACGCACCACTCGCACAAGCGCCAAGAGTTCCTGACTCTCGATTCGGTTCTCTTTCAAAATCCCCAACTCAGCAATTTTTTCATTCTGATAAATCGGAATATCCCCAGGAGCCAGAACCATCGAGGCGCCATCTAGTTGAGCAAGGGTGGTGATAAGCAGTTCAGGCAGGCTTCGATCCTGGCTTTGAGCCTCGAAGGAGTTTCGCCTCTTCATATCGCGCACTCTATCTCCTGCTATTACGTATTTACCTTCCGTTCACCTTCTCGCCCTGAGCAATTCACCCATCTCACCTAGGTTACCGGCATGGCACTTATCAGATCAGTTTTTCAAGACGAGCTAGATAGCGTTTCTCAATCACTTGAGGATCTCACTTCAATGGTTGCTGAATCTATTGATAAAGCGACTACTGCAATTTTGACAACAGATTTAAAACTTGCAGAGGAAGTAATCGCTGCAGATTCAAACATTGATTCACTTCAGCATGAACTGGAAAGTCGAATCATTGACATTATGGCTCGCCAACAACCCGTCGCCTCTGATTTAAGAGCGTTGGTCACGGCGCTTCGAATGTCTGCTGATCTTGAGCGCATGGGAGATTTATCTCATCACGTTGCAAAAATTGCCCGTTTGCGCCACCCCGGTGATGCGATTCCGTTAGAGCTTCACCCAATGTTTCGGTCAATGGGAACTGCAGCTCAAAAAATCGCTCACAAAACTGGTGTCGTAATTTCTACACGCAATACAGAAATGGCGTTGGAAGTTGAGCGCGACGACGATGAGATGGATAAATTGCATCGCCAACTGATTGGATCAATTTTAGAGCCAAACTGGAAACATGGTGTTGAATCAGCGATCGATTTAACGCTCTTAGGCCGTTATTACGAAAGATTCGCAGATCACGCGGTTTCAGTTTCACGCCGAGTTTATTTCTTGGTAACAGGAACATACGCGTAACTCATGCCTAATCCCGTCAATACGATTCCCTTACCTCGTGAACTAACAACTAAACCCCGACGTTCAGATAAAGTTTTTCGTCAAGTAGTAACCACTGGTGGTTTATCTTCACTGGCGATTCTTGGGCTTATCGCATTTTTCCTAGCTCGAAGTGGTTTCGAAGTTCTCCGTGAAGAGGGTTTGAGTTTTATCACTTCTTCGGAATGGTCGATTATGACTGACGAAATTGGCAATGTTACAGAGAGCAATTTTGGACTAGCCGCGATGTTGGTCGGCACTATTTTATGTTCAATCATTGCGGTTGTTATTGCAGTACCCATTTCAGTATTTTCAGCGCTTTTTCTTAATTTCTATGCACCTATTTGGCTCAAAAGAATTCTTGTTTCGATCATCGACACCATGGCCGCATTCCCATCGATCTTATTTGGTATTTGGGGTTTCTTGGTATTGATGCCAAGTGTTGAATACTGGGCAAAATTAATTAACAAATATTTTGGATGGATCCTTCTCTTTGAAGTTAAGCCATATTTTTTCACCCGTTCACCTTTTGTTGCTGGAGTAGTTCTAGCAATAATGATTATTCCGATTATCACTTCGGTCTCACGCGAAGTTTTTGCGCAAGCGCCGCTGGATAGAATTCAAGCTGCCTTCGCGCTAGGTGCTACACGTTGGGCGATGATTAAAGCGGTTGTGATTCCTTACGGTCGCAGTGGTGTCGTCGGAGGTGCAATGCTTGGATTAGGTCGTGCGATGGGCGAGACTGTTGCTGTTTATACAGTTCTTAATATTGTCTATCAAGTTAACTGGCATGTGTTACTCGGTGCTGGAGGGAATGTCGCTTCACTCATTATTCTTAAATTCGGAGAAGCTAGCCCATATGAAATCAAGGCACTAATGGCTGCTGGACTTATTCTCTTTTTGATGACACTGATGGTCAACGCAGGAGCAAATTCAATTGTTAAGCGCACAGGAAAGAGTGGGCGATGACAACAATAGTTTTGCCAACTAAGCCCTGGGCGGCTTCAAAGCAAGATCGACTTCGTAACTTCCTTTTCTACTTGCTCGCCGTCGCAGTGTCATTTGTATTAGTCGCGGTTACTCCGATGAAAGGCAAGTTGGCATACGCCGTAATTTTTTTCATTACCTACATGACGGTAACTTCTCTGTATTCACTCTTAATCACTGGCTCAGCTGCTGCAAAAGACGCAGCGATTAAATCTTTAGTCGGACTTGGTGCAACGGTTACGCTAATTCCAATTTTGAGCATTATTGGGACTGTTCTAAGAAAAGGGCTGCCAGGATTGAGTTTAGGGCTCTTCACCAGTGACATGTCTCTTTCAGCACCAACCGA
>JBBQEE010000114.1:0-3149 GCA_038320375.1 Candidatus Nanopelagicales bacterium | reverse complement strand
CGTTGCTGATTATTTAGCCTCCCACTCACTACGCGAACCAGATCAATTTTTAACTAGAACTTCTGAGATCGCGCCAAGTGCGAAGTTACCTATTCTTGGCAGCCTTCCGCTTGGCTTCTTTATCGCAGTAATTTTGGCGGTGCTCATTTGGTGGATTCTCGGGCGCACAACTAGCGGTTTCCGAATTGAGACCGTCGGTCGCAATCGTCACGCTGCTTGGTATGCCGGAATATCAGTTAAGCGCACCGTCGTTTCGGCGATGTTGGTCTCTGGCGCAATCGCAGCCCTAGGCGGCGCCATTGAAACTCTTGGTGTCACCTACAGATACGCACCAGCATTTAACTTAGGTCTTGGCTTTGATGGCATCACCATCGCGCTCTTGGGCCGAGTTCATCCGATTGGCATCATTCCCGGTGCAATTTTGATTGGTGGGATGCGCGCTGGCGCTGCCAATATGCAATTTGATTCAGGTGTTGCTCCAGAACTAGTTGATCTATTAATGGCGCTGATTCTCTTGCTTGTTACTGCTCCGCTAATTACGCGCTTTTTTAAGAACAGCTCGAATAAAACAATTACTAGCGGATGGAGTAACTAATATGAATCTGCTAACCAAGCGTAATTCATATTTCTTGCTCGTTGCTTTAGTGACGGCCTTCTTTTACAGCCGCGATGCTTCCATCACGACATCGGTATATGCCACAGGAACTGCCTTCGCTCTCCCCCTTGCACTAGCTGCAATGGTTGGAATTATGTGTGAGCGCACCGGCATCGTAAATATCGGAATTGAAGGCACGATGTTGATGTCAGCATTTGTGGCCTTCTTTGTTGCCTACATAACTCAGAATATTTTGATTGGTTTGGCTGCTGCTATTGCAACTGGATCACTCATGGGATTTCTTCTGGCTTTGATGGCAGTTTCTTGGCGGATGGATCAAATCATTGCTGGCACAATCTTAAATATTTTAGCCACAGGTTTAACTTCATTTTTATATGTTCAAGGAAAGACTATTCCTTCGGTTTTCTCAGCATTTGAAGTTCCACTTCTTTCGAAGATTCCATTCTTTGGCCCAGTGCTTTTTATTCATGGCGCTTTAACATTTCTTGGATTAGCAATAATTCTTGCGCTCTACGTCGCGATTTACCACACATCATGGGGATTGCGCTCTCGCGCAGTTGGCGAACATCCATCGAGCGCTGACACCGCTGGTGTTTCTGTAGTTCGCCTGCGCTATATAAATGTAACTATCGCTGGTGCTATCGGTGCAATTGCTGGGGCTTACTTAAGCTTGGAGTTAGTTGGTTCATTCGAGCGCGGTTTCGTTGCCGGTAAGGGCTTTACCGCACTGGCTCTGATGATCTTCGGACGATGGAATCCACTTGGCGCACTTGCTGCCGCGCTCTTCTTTGGTTTAGCTCAGGCATACGCTAACCAATTGATGATTGATCAAGTAGTAAATATCCCTTCACAGTTCACATCAATTTTGCCTTATGTGATGACAATCGTGGTCTTAGCAATCTCCGCTGGCAAGGTGCGTGCACCAGCTGCCGAAGGGCAACCGTATGAGAAGGGACAATCTTGATGAGCACTCTTCTTGAAGTTACTGGTCTAACTAAGCGTTATCCCGGGGTTGTTGCTAATGACAATATTTCCTTGACTGTTAACGCTGGTGAAGTCGTGGCGCTACTCGGTGAAAATGGCGCCGGAAAATCAACGCTGCTCAAAGCGGTATTTGGTTTAATCAAACCTGACTCTGGTGAAATTAAGATTTCAGGCACACCGATTATTTTTGGTGACACTGCAGGAATCATTTCACGTGGCGTGGGACTGGTGCATCAACACTTCCAGCTGGTTCCGGTCATGACAGTTGCCGAAAACATAATTCTTGGTGATGAACCAAAACGTGGAATATTTATCAACCAAAAGAGCGCTCATGACGAGATTGTGGCTTTATCTAAACGATACAGACTCGAAGTAGATCCAAACGCGGTTATTGAAGATTTGCCAGTTGGTATGCAGCAGCGTGTGGAAATTCTCAAGGCGCTACGTAAAGATGTAAAACTTTTAATTCTTGATGAACCAACGGCTGTTTTAACTCCGCAAGAAATTGATGAACTTCTGCAGGTTATCCGTAACTTAGCAAAATCTGGAGTCGGAATAGTTTTGATCACTCACAAATTGCACGAGGTAATGGAAGTTGCCGATCGTGTGGTTGTACTTCGTGGTGGCAAATTAGTTGGTACAACTTCTCCAAAGGAGACTGATGAGGCCGGGCTGGCTCAAATGATGGTTGGTCGTTCGGTGGTGCTGCAAGTAAATCGCACTGAAGCCAAACGTGGCGCAGTTGTTCTGGAAGTTAAGGGATTGCAAGTTTGCGATGATCGAAAGATTATGTCGGTGAAAGGCGTTGATTTCTCACTTTATAAAGGTGAAATTTTAGGTATCGCGGGCGTTGAAGGAAATGGTCAACGTGAATTAGTTGAGGCAATTTGTGGAATGCGCCATCGCGAAGCTGGACAAGTCCTCATTAACGGTGTTGCAACGAAAGATCTGCATCCTCATGCAGTTCATGAGGCTGGTATTTCCCATATTCCTGAAGATCGTGAAAAACATGGCCTGGTCTCAAACTATTCAATTGCGGATAATTTAGTTTTAAATCAATTCGATCAAGCACCATTTGCCCAAGGGTGGGTCAGAAATATCGCAGAGATTAATAAAAATGCGATCTCGCTCGTTGAGAAGTTCGATATCCGCACACCTTCGGCCTTTAATACTGCTGGTTCACTCTCTGGTGGAAATAAGCAGAAAGTAGTTGTGGCTCGCGAACTCAGTGAAGAGTTGCCTGTCTTGGTGGCTGCTCAACCAACTCGCGGAGTTGATGTGGGTTCGATTGAGTTTATTCATAATCAGTTGATTTCAGCGCGCGATGGTGGCGCTGCAGTTCTGCTGGTCTCGGCCGAACTTGATGAAATCCTTTCGCTCTCAGATCGAATTGCAGTTATGTCAGATGGCAAAATTGTTGCGGTTGTTGAATCAAAGGATGCTGACCGCAATTACATTGGCCGTTTGATGGCCGGCCTTGATAAGTAAGCCTGCTCAATGAAGATCGGAATCATTGCGGGTACTGGTTTTTATAATCTTCCAGCGTTGA
>JBBQEE010000113.1:0-3236 GCA_038320375.1 Candidatus Nanopelagicales bacterium | reverse complement strand
AACCCGAGACCTTTGAACATCCAGTGAGTATTAAAAGTAGCGGTGCGCTCAAGAAAGCAAGCACTCTGGTGTTGCGGAGTTTGCGGCTTCGAACAGGCATAAGCGTAAGGATACTCGGCTAGTTCGCTTCGTGTCCTATTGACTAGTAGCGTTGGCAAAGTGGGTTCAATCACAGCGCATTTTCAAACTGAAACGACTCTCCATGCCCTCGCCCAAGAAGCACTTTTGGCGGCAATGGAAGCAGGATGGGCCGACCCAAAAAAGATCGGACAAGCCGCATCTCGTGCCGCCTTATTACGAAATAGCGCTTTGGAATCAATTTCTGACCGACTTTCACTGACGCCAGATCAACTAGAAATATCTGGCGAAGTTGGACTCGGGTACTTTCTCGCTTTGGCTGGTTTTTTATCTGAAGAAAAGAAACTATTTTTTGGTGCTGGTGACAGATCTGGAGTCATGGCAACCGTTCGTTCGCATCGAGGCGAAAGTGAAGAACTATCACTCGATAGATTTGGGAAACTTAATATTCCAGAAAGTTCACTGAGCGCAAATTCAGTGTTCTCCTTTCAATTAGTCAACGGAGAAACTGGCGCCATAAACCATTTGCCAGAGTCCGTGCCTGATGATCTGCTGATAGCAGTTGATGCTTCCGCTGCAGGTGCTCGAGTTAAATTACCTAATTCATGGGGATCAGCAATTTTTGACTCTCGCGCTTGGTGCGGTCCAGCAGGGCTGGCAATAATTGCAATTAATCGCACTGCGCAATGGAAGAATCCACTCCCCCATATCTCCAGTGTTCGACGCACATACGGCACATATTCACTCCCGCTGCTTCTGGCCAGTGCTGTGGCGCTAGAGAATTTCACACCGAATGACACACAACTGCGCAAATGGAATGAACAAATAAGAATTGGAATCACAAAAGAATTGCCAGAAACCCTTATAGCAGGCGATTTGAACCAATCGCTTCCGCACTTAATTTCATTTATTTTTAAAGGTGCAAATGGTGAAGAAATCCTGCGCACTTTGGCACAACGAAATATTGCAGTTGATTCTGGCTCTGCTTGTACTGCGATGAATTTACAGCCCAGTCATGTTCTGGCAGCGATGGGTCTACCAACAGATGGAAATATTCGAATTACTTTGCACGAAGAAACTACTCAAACTCAGGTGGATGAACTAATTACCGCTTTGGTAGATGCGGTTCAATCTCAGCTGCAGCGCTAGCACCATAGGCACCCGCAAAGCGTTCCACGAATTCAGCAGAAGTAAATCGATATTCCTGTGTACCGGTTGTCTCAATTACATAGGTTGCAATCATTGATCCGAGTTGAGCGCATCTTTCATGCCCTAATCCCCAAGCTAAACCGGCAACAAATCCAGACCTAAACGAATCTCCAACTCCAGTTGGATCTGTTCTTTGCTTCTCCGCAGGACAATTAACTTTGATCATTTCACCTTGAGTCGATTCAACGCGCGCACCTTCAGATCCCAAAGTCACAACTCGATACTTTACTTGTTCCAAAATTTCGTGATCACTCCATCCAGTCTTCTGGATTGCTAGCGCTAATTCATACTCATTTAAGAAAAGGTAGGTCGCACCAGAAATTAACTCTTTTATTTCTTCTCCACTCATGCGCGCCATTTGCTGTGACGGGTCAGCAGCTATTGCGATTCCCTCAGCGCGAGCAACTTCGGTATGGCGCAGCATTGCCGCAGGATCATCCGGTGAAATAACTATCAAATCTAACTTTCCGGTCTTCTCCATAATGGGAGCAAGTTCAATATTTCTCGCCTCTGACATCGCACCCGGAAAAAATGAAGCAATTTGATTTAGTTCAGTATCGGTGGTGACCATAAAATGCGCCGTGTGTAGAGTCTTAGAAATATGTACATGTGAAGTGTCAACGCCATGGCGGATCAGCCACGCGTCATAATCTGGCCAATCAATTCCTACTGCCGCAATTAAAATCGGATTCAGACCGAGTGAACCCATTCCAAAGGCGATATTTGCAGCGCAACCACCTCGGCGCACATCGAGGCCATCGACTAGAAAAGAAAGTGAAACTTTCTCTAGGGAGCCGGCGACCAGCGAATCGGTAAATTTTCCCGAGAACGTCATTAAATGATCAAGACCAACTGAACCCGCAACACCAATCTTCATTGCGCGATATTAATTGTAAATTTTATTGGAGATGGTGATTTAGCTAAATGAATCGCCGCAAGCGCATGAGCCACCTGCATTGGGATTATCAATTGTGAAACCTTGCTTTTCAATAGTGTCGACGAAATCAATAGTTGCACCCATTAGATACGGATCGCTCATTTTGTCTACAACAACTTTTACAGTTCCGAAAGTTCGAGCGACGTCACCTTCTTGATCGCGGTCATCGAAGTAAAGCTGATAACGAAGTCCTGAACATCCACCCGGTTGAACGGCTACACGGAGGTAAAGATCATCGCGACCTTCTTGAGCAAGTAGCGCTGATACCTTTGATGCAGCGACCTCAGTCAATGAGATTGCAGTTGTGATGGGGGTAGTTGTTTCAATAGTCATAGAAAGAGCCTACCCGCATCTAAGCTTTGATGCGACAGCAACGCCAAAGATGAGCGATAATATGACCATGTCCACAACCGCGCGGAGCACTTCGCTAACCAACTTACTCTTGTTGGGTCAAGGCCAGGACTTATCTTCAGAACGAGGCGTCTCTTGTACTGGGGAATTGCCAGAGGCTAGTGATCCAACACTTGTATCAAGAGCACGAATTGCTAGAGCGGCACTTGGTGATCGTGCCCTTGTATTGTGTCATCACTATCAAAGAGATTAAGTAATTGAGTTTGCAGATATCACTGGTGACTCTTTCAAATTAGCACAAGCAGCTGCTGAAAAATCTACCGCCGAATATATTATTTTCTGTGGTGTTCATTTTATGGCCGAAAGTGCCGATGTTTTAACTACCGATAATCAAAAAGTTATTTTGCCCGACTTAGCGGCAGGTTGTTCGATGGCCGATATGGCGACTGCAAACCAAGTTAATCAATGTTGGAAAGAATTAACTGAGGTTGGTGTCGCAGCTAAAACAATTCCAGTTACATATATGAATTCATCTGCAGCGATAAAGAGTTTTACTGGCGAACACGGTGGAACAATTTGTACATCTTCAAATGCTGAAAAGAGCATGAAGTGGGCATTTACACAGGGAGAGAAAATTCTCTTTTTACCTGACCAACATCTA
>JBBQEE010000112.1:0-3414 GCA_038320375.1 Candidatus Nanopelagicales bacterium | reverse complement strand
AGATCGGCAAGGTAATCATCTAATGCAGAGTAAAGGGGCAGGGGTACGGTAATAATTGGGGCGAGTCCATGTTCACGATAAATCTGAGAGATATGACTTACCGCGGCTGCGATTTCAGCAGGCGGTTCACCATAAGGCGCGCCCCCTAAGGGCAGCACCGAATTGGCGCGCATCGTGAAGCCATCTGAAATTCGCAAAATCCATTTTCCATAATTAACAATTTGATCTGCAATCCAAGTGGCGTCAGATAACTTTTCTATCTCCAAAATTCGCATTGAAAATGGCGCCCCCGTACCAGCACGATCAGGTAACTCCTTAATCTCACGCCAAATAGCAATCTCACTTTCAATAAAGTTAATAACTTCGCCCCGCGAATTAATTAGTTGCGAAGTAGATTGAAGGATTCCGACGATATCTCGAAACCCTTGAGATTTTGGCTCGCGCAGTCGGATGGTCACCCTTTTGCCAATTGAAACTGCCAACATCTGCCATGAGCGCTGACTTGTGATGGACATAGGCCTACTTTAATCGGGCAACAATGCCCGCGCATGGTTAGAATATCGACTGTCGCGAAAACGCTTATCTGGTTTCGCCGAGATATTTGGAGGATAAAACGTGACTTATGTAATTGCTCAGCCGTGTGTTGATATCAAAGACAAGTCTTGCATCGAAGAATGCCCAGTTGATTGTATTTACGAGGGCAATCGCATGCTTTATATCCAACCCGATGAGTGCGTTGATTGCGGAGCCTGCGAACCGGTTTGTCCAGTTGAGGCGATTTACTATGAAGATGATGTTCCGTCACAGTGGAAAGATTTCTCTAAAGTAAACACAGAGTTTTTTGTGGAACTTGGTTCACCAGGTGGAGCGGCAAAGGTAGGACTTACCGATAGTGATCACCCAACGGTGACCGCGCTCGATCCTAAAGAATAGAGATTTAAATGCGTCAAGTGCTTCCAGATTTTCCATGGGATGCCTTGGCTCCATATGCAACTAAAGCTCGTGCACATAAATCAGGAATAATTGATTTATCACAAGGAACGCCAGTTGATTCAACACCAGAAGTAATTCAACGCGCGCTCAAAGAAAGTTCCGACTCTCCTCGCTATCCAGTCACGGCTGGCACTTTGCAATTACAAGAAGCTATAAGAAATTGGGCGATTAGCCATTTAGGCGCAACAGGTGATTTTGATGTACTCCCAGTAATTGGTTCAAAAGAATTAGTCGCTTGGCTACCAACTTTGCTACAAAGTAAAGAAGTAATTTATCCTGAAGTTGCATATCCAACTTATTTGGTTGGTGCTCTATTGGCGCAAGCCAATCCACTAGCAGTAAAGATCGATGCCGCATCATGGCCGAAATCAGATTTTGCTTGGATTAATTCGCCATCTAATCCAACAGGTCGTGTCCACTCCGAATCGGAGTTACGCAGTTGTCTGACTTGGGCACGGGAAAATAAAGCAGTTTTAATTTGCGATGAGTGCTACATCGATTTTGGTGATACCAGTCAGCCGACCTCTTTATTGAAATATACCGATGGCGATAACACTGGAGTACTAGTAGTGCACTCACTCTCGAAACGTTCATCTATGGCGGGTTACCGTGGAGCATTTCTAATTGGTGATACAAAATTAATAGCCCAGATACGTGAGCTACGTAAACATGCCGGAATGATGGTGCCTCTACCGATTCAAAATGCAATGGTTGCAGCCTTAAGTGACGAGATCCATGTCAGCCAACAGCGTGATCGCTACAACGCGCGACGCGCACTTCTTTCACCCGTATTACATAAAGCGGGATTTCGAATTGATGAATCTGCCGCAGGGTTATACATCTGGTGCACTCGTTCAGAAGATGCGTGGAAAACTGTGGATTGGCTGGCTAATTTGGGAATTCTGGCAACTCCCGGAAGTTTTTATGGAGTACTCGGTGCCTCGCACATTCGTATTGCAATGACTGCGACGGATGAACAAATCAAAGATGCTTGCTCGCGAATAGAAGCGACGCTCTAGAAATGGCCCTGTAGATATGACGATTGGGATTCTCTTAGTTGGTGGAATGGGAACGCGACTTAAGCCACTTACCAATGAAGTGCCGAAGCCGATGTTACCGATCGCTGGGATTCCTGTTACCGAACATCAATTATTAGCCGCTAAAAAAGCAGGTATCACTACCGTAATTTTAGCAACCTCATACCTTTCTGAAATATTTACACCTTATTTTGGTGATGGCTCCAAATGGGGGATTGACTTAATTTATGCAGTGGAGGAGAAACCACTTGGGACGGGCGGAGCAATTAGAAATGCTGCTCAGTTAGTTGATTTAAAAAATGGTAACGAGGAATTTGTTATTTTTAATGGCGATGTTCTAAGTTCACACAGTATTTCTAGCCAACTTGAGTTTCACCGTGCAAATAAAGCTGATGTAACGTTGCATTTAATAGATGTCGCTGATGCTCGAGCATTTGGCTGCGTTCCGACAGATGAAAGTGGTCGAGTAACTGCATTCTTAGAAAAGATCTATAACCCTGTAACGAATTCAATTAATGCGGGTTGTTACGTATTTTCTTCTCAAGTTATTAAAGAAATCCCATTAGGGGAAGTTGTAAGTGTCGAGCGCGAAACATTTCCTAACCTTGTAACAAGTGGGCGTCCAGTTTTTGGGTATCACGAGCAGTCATATTGGCTTGATATCGGTACTCCGCAGGCTCTGTTTAAAGGATCGAGAGAAGCGGTCGGTGGAGAATTTTTAATTGGCACAGACAGCCTTGTCGGGGAAGGCTCGATTTTCAGTGGCGGAAGTTCAATCGGCAAAAATGCCAAAATTGGTGCTCGAGTGAATATCTCAAATTCAATAATTGGAGATAACGTTTCCATTGGAGACGATGTGCAGATTCATGATTCGTTTGTTTTGCATAGCGCAAAGGTTGAGGCAGGCGCAATTATCGAGAGTAGATATATCTCGACAAATGAAAATTTGGCTATTTCTGCCAATTAAGTCGATAAATCACCTGTATTTATGCTCATTTTGGCTAATTTATTTAAATTTGATCCATCATCGGACTTGACTTAAAGGGATTACGCGCGTGTAATTCTCTTCTTAGGAGTCAAACTCATCACGAGATTGGCGCACACAGGTCTTGGAGATTAGTCGATGCCGATTCGTCCAGAAGCTACAAAAACTGGCCATCTAGCAGCCCCAACCGCTGGCCCATCAATCAAATTAGCAAACGGAGAGAACATTGAACTCTCCTGGCAAGAGCGCGCCCTTTGCGCACAGACAGATCCAGAAGCATTCTTTCCAGAAAAGGGTGGCTCAACTCGCGAAGCAAAGCGCGTCTGCCTTTCTTGCGATGTCCGTCAAGAATGTTTGGAATACGCCTTGGCCCACGATGAGCGTTTTGGAATCTGGGGT
>JBBQEE010000111.1:0-3422 GCA_038320375.1 Candidatus Nanopelagicales bacterium | reverse complement strand
AACGGTGCAAAGATCATTGACTTAAATCGCCGCGGAAAGTTTCTCTGGTTTGTTCTTGATCGCCCTGAAGTTTTAGTAGCCCACCTGGGCATGAGTGGGCAGTTTTTGATTCACGAAGTAAATAAACCCCGTGCCAAACATGTCAGAGCCAGTTTTGATCTAACCAAGCGAATGCGAAAACGTGAGCTAGTTTTTAATGATCAGCGCACCTTTGGTTGGGTCTCCATCGAGCAGACCCAAGACGCAATTCCGACTTCTGCCCAACATATTGCGCTAGATCCATTTGATATTAACTTTGATATAGAAGCAGTTATCGCCAAGTTAAAGAAGCGAAAGATGAAGATCAAAACGGCGCTCCTAAACCAAGAAATCATGAGTGGCGTTGGCAACATTTATGCCGATGAAGCTCTTTGGCGAGCAAAGATCCACCCAGAGATCGCAAGTTCTGATTTAAGTAAGAAAAAACTTGAATTAATTATCGCTAGTGCCAAAGAAGTTATGGCTGAGGCTATCGCCAAAGGTGGAACATCCTTTGATGATATGTATATCAACGTAAATGGAGAGAGTGGCTTCTTCGAACAATCTCTTGCTGCCTACGGCCAAACTGATCAACCATGTCCCCGTTGCGGAACCCCTATAAGACGAATAGTTATTAGCGCCCGTTCATCACATTTCTGTCCAAGGTGTCAGCGTTAGCTAAATTAGAATTGACGAACGCAACGGACTCGGCCAGTTACGGCATTTGCAGCAGGAAGTATTCCAAACAAAGAAAGCAGAAGCACGAGACTACTTAAATATCATCGACCATGAACAAAATCCCTAACTGGTACATCATCACTGGTCGCTGGAAGAGTGAAATATCAACACCAGAATTTGAAGCAGCTATTGATGCGATGGAATCGCGCTTATAAAGAGTTGTCGCTCAATAAATCTGAGTGTTAACTGGGAACATTGGCGCTTTTATTTGTCATTCCCTGAGTTCCCACCCAACCAGCGATTTCAAGATGCGACCGCAAGACCCGCAATTTACCCTTTCCTGGGGCAATTCGATCCCAACGATAAGGAGTAATAAATGAAAACTATGCGTCGCGGTGCAGTAGTTGCATTCGCAATGGCAGCGGCTTTGACCCTGTCAGCGTGCAGCAGCTCAACAAAAGAGACTGCAGTTGAAGAAACACCTGCAGTTGGAACAGTAGTTGATGTAGCAGTTGCGACTGACGGTTTTGCAACATTAGTTGCAGCGCTAACAGCAGCAGGGTTGGTGGACACACTAAACGGTGAAGGTCCATTCACAGTATTTGCACCAACAGATGATGCATTTGCTGCTTTGCCAGCCGGTGTACTCGATGCGCTATTGCTTCCTGAAAACAAAGCGACTCTTGTAAAGATCCTTACCTATCACGTGGTGGCAGGTAAGGTAATGGCAGCAGATGTGACAGATTCAGATGTCGCAACAGTTGAAGGCCAGACTGTAAAGCTTGCAACTATGGGTGGAGTTACCGTTAACGGTGCCAATGTTGTAATCGCAGATGTGATGGCGAGCAACGGAGTAATTCACGCAATTGATGCCGTGATTTTGCCTCCAGATGTGGATGTAGCAGCTCTATTGGGCTAGTAATTAAGAAATAAAATGGTCGTCTCGAAACGAGGCGGCCATTTTACTTTTCCCTAGAAAAAGTCTTCTCGGTGTTTGGATATCACCTTCCGCGATTCGTGCGAGAAAATAGTTTTCTCCAGAAGTACTCCAATCGCACCATAATCCGAGAATTGCGATTTACTTTCACCACAAAATTAGCAGACCTCTGTCGCACTCGGTATTCGTTTCTGGCATTTGGGGTTAAGACACAGCGGCATGTAAATCCTCCAACAGCAGAGGTTAAGTTAATAAACTGGGAAACACTTGCGAGTGGGTTGTGAGGGACTCGAACCCCCGACCCAGGCATTAAGAGTGCCTTGCTCTACCAACTGAGCTAACAACCCGAACTCATTCAAACGGTCGAATCTTTGAATGCAAAGCAGACCCTATCAGGCGTAATTGGGCTTGTCTTACACATTAAGTGCTGGGAAAATATTGAGATGAGTCGATGGCAGATCCGTATTTCGGCGCTCTTGATTCTTGGAGTCTCTTTGGGTCAAGGGCCAGTTGAGGCTTTACCGAATAGCGCTAGTGAAGTCCTAGATACGTTGGTGGTAAAAGGTCGTGCGCCGAAGACGGGTTATGAGAGAGCGCAATTTGGCCAGACATGGGCCGATGTAGATCGCAATGGTTGCGATACTCGAAACGATATGTTGAAGCGCGATTTAACGGCGATTGTTTTCAAGGTTAAGACTCGGGATTGTGTTGTGCTCTCTGGAAATCTGATCGATCGATATTCAGGTGAAGTAATCAACTTTGTGCGCGGCAATATCACCAGCATGGAAGTCCAGATCGATCATGTGGTGGCTCTTTCAAATGGGTGGCAGACGGGTGCATTTCAATTGAGTTTAGCGCAGCGAACTGCGCTGGCAAATGATCCACTTAATTTATTTGCAGTAAAGGGTCGCTTGAATTCTCAGAAGCGCGACGGAGATGCGGCGACTTGGTTGCCGCCGCGAAAGAGCTTTAGGTGTGCTTATGTGGCACAACAGATTGCAGTGAAAGCAAAATATGGTCTGTGGGTTACTGCTCCAGAAAAGGCAGCAATAGTTTCGATCTTGAGTAAATGCCCAGATCAGAAAGTGCCGACTAATTAATTAAAAGTTAGTGGCTTTCTTTGTAGCGCTTATATGAGGCAACAATTTCGAGTTCTGCTTCGTCGTGACCGACCCAATCGCCACCCTGAACAGATTTTCCTGGTTCAAGAGTTTTGTAGACTTCAAAGAAATGTTTAATTTCTGAGAGTTCATAAGCTGGTACATCGCCTAAATCTTGAAGGTATAACTTACGAACATCACCGGCTGCAACGCAAAGTAACTTGTCATCTCCGCCAGCTTCATCTGTCATATTTAACATTCCGATTACGCGACATGAAACAACGCAGCCGGGAAAAGTTGGCTCATCAAGCAAGATCAGTGCATCAAGTGGATCTCCATCTTGCGAGAGAGTATTTTTTACAAATCCATAATCATGAGGAAAACGAGTGGCAGTAAAAAGCATCCGGTCAAGACGAATTTCGCCAGTGGTGTGATTGATTTCGTACTTGTTGCGTGAGCCCGCTGGGATTTCAACTACTACGTCGAAGATCATGTGAACCACTTTCGTTTAGTTTGAAGCCTTTGATATTGCTTAAGTGAAACTAGGGTAAAAACTTGGGGTGAACGACGGGGCTCGAACCCGCGACATCCCGGACCACAACCGGGTGCTCTACCAGCTGAGCTACGTCCACCATGCGATGCGAATTCTACCTGCTAATTGCTCGGACTCGTGTCGCCCTCGGCAGTTG
>JBBQEE010000110.1:0-3498 GCA_038320375.1 Candidatus Nanopelagicales bacterium | reverse complement strand
GGTGTTGATTATTCGCTTTCAGATGGACGAGTCCTTTTAAATAACGTTTCATTTCGGGTTGGAGACGGCGCCAAGGTTGCTTTGATTGGACCAAACGGCTCAGGTAAAACAACTCTAATTCGCATGATCTGTGGAGATATTTTTCCGGATGATGGCAGAGTTTCAATTACTGGAGGATTGGGCGTAATGCGCCAGTTCATCGGTTCAGTTCGCGATGAATCAACAGTTCATGATTTATTGCTTTCTATTGCTCCAAAACGAATTCGAGATGCAGCGGCAAAAGTAGTAGCAACTGAATTAGCGATGTCGGCCAGTGATAGTGAGAAAGATCAGATGGCTTATGCCCAAGCGATTATCGATTGGGGCGATGCTGGTGGGTATGACTTTGAAGTGATGTGGGATGTTTGCTGCACTGAAATGCTCAATAAAACATTTGAAAACGTAGCACTCGCGAATTTAACCGAGCCATTTAATTTTGAGGTTTTCTTTGGCGATCGAATTGCTGTGCTTGGGAAAAACGGAACTGGTAAATCACATTTCTTGCGCATGATCGCCGGTGACGAAAACGTTAAATACACCGGCACTTTTAAAATTGGGGCACGCGTTGAGATTGGTTACTTCGCGCAAACTCACGCCCACCCCGAATATGAATCAAAAACTCTTCTCGAGATTCTTTGGGAAACTTACTCACTCCAACTAGGGGCAGCGAAAAGTGTGCTCAAAAAGTATGAAATTGATAAACAAGCGGAACAGAAATTTTCATCACTCTCTGGTGGTCAACAGGCACGATTCCAAGTATTAATTCTGGAACTCTCTGGCTCAACTTTGTTACTTCTTGATGAACCAACCGATAACTTAGATCTAGCGAGCGCCGAAAGTTTAGAGAGCGCCCTCGATCGATACGAAGGCACAGTGCTTTCGGTGACCCACGATCGCTGGTTTACTCGTGGATTTACCCGATTTTTGGTCTTTGGAGCAGGCGGCCAGGTATTTGAGAGCCCAACGCCGATCTTCGACCACTAGCCATCAGATTTACGCGGGGATTTAAAGCCTGTTTTAGCCATTTTGACCCACACCCCGCCGCAAAGGTAAAGTTCGTCCTCTGCACCAGAAGCTGGTGCCGCACAGATTTTCAAAGCACTATCCGTCGCTCAACTGAACCAAGTAGAAGAAAGTAGAAATAAGCATGCGTACTTACAGTCCTAAGGCCGGAGATGCCGTCCGTAATTGGCACGTCATCGATGCACAAGATGTAGTTCTTGGCCGTTTAGCATCACATGCTGCAGTTCTTCTTCGCGGTAAGCACAAAGCAACATTTGCACCACACATGGATATGGGCGACTTCGTGGTAATCATCAACGCAGAAAAGATTGCGCTTTCTGGTAACAAGGCACTTTCAAAGTTTGAACATCGCCACTCAGGTTTCCCAGGTGGTTTAACTTCAACCGTTTACGGTGAGTTAATTGAAAAGCACCCAACACGCGCAGTTGAAAAAGCAATCAAGGGAATGCTTCCAAAGAATCGTCTTGGGGCACAGGTTGCAGCAAAGCTAAAGGTTTACGCAGGACCAGAACATCCACATGCTGCGCAATCTCCAAAACCATATGTATTCAACCAAGTTTCACAGATAATTAAGTAAAGGACCTATAGCAAATGTCAGAGACAACTTATAACGACGCAACAGATTCAGCTGAAAATGAAGTTCCTACTTCATACTCTTCAGCAACACCAGCACCTGCAACTAACCGCCCCGCAATCAAGGCACCAGGTGCCGGAACCGGCCGTCGTAAAGAAGCAGTTGCACGCGTTCGTCTAGTACCAGGTACAGGTCGATGGGTTGTTAACGGTAAGACTCTTGAAGAGTACTTCCCAAATAAAGTTCACCAACAATTAGTTTCAGAGCCTTTCCGCACAGTTGCAGCAGAGAACCAGTACGACGTTTTCGCGCGCATCAATGGTGGTGGAGTTTCTGGTCAAGCTGGCGCACTTCGTTTAGGCGTTGCACGTTCATTAAATGAAATTGATATGGAAGCACATCGTCCTGCGCTAAAGAAGGCTGGATTCCTTAAGCGTGATGCTCGTGTTATCGAACGCAAGAAGTACGGCCTAAAGAAGGCACGTAAGCGTTCTCAATACAGCAAGCGTTAGTTCTTAAAGGCCGCAGACCAAAGTGGCACTCTTTGGAACCGATGGAATACGTGGCTTAGCCAATCGTGATCTCACCGCTGAATTAGCACTCGATGTTGCAGCTGCTGCTGCACATATTCTCGTTGAATCTCGCACTGATAAATCTACGCGCGCATTCGCTGTCGTTGGACAGGATTCACGCGCCTCTGGTGAATTTCTAGAAGCTGCCGTCGTTGCAGGTTTAACGAGTGCAGGTGTTGATGTTTATCGAGTTGGTGTACTTCCGACCCCAGCAATTGCGCACTTAGTCGCCGAATCAGGTGCTGACTTAGGCGTAATGATTTCGGCTTCGCATAACACAATGCCCGATAACGGAATCAAATTGTTTTCACGTGGTGGCGCCAAGTTAGATGACACGATTGAAGCCGCGATCGAAGCGCGAATTGGTGAACCTTGGCAGCGTCCAACTGGCAAAGATGTTGGTCGCGCAATTAATGACCAGAGCGCTCGCGAAAGATATTTAACTCACTTGCTTGCCTCAGTTAATACGCCGCTTAAAGGTTTAAAGATGGTTGTTGATTGCGCAAATGGCGCTTCATCCAACGTTGCTGCAGAGGCCTACCGCAGAGCTGGAGCCGAAGTTATTTCAATATTTGATGCCCCAGATGGTTGGAACATTAACGATGATTGCGGATCTACTCATCTGCATCAACTGCGCACCGCAGTGTTGCGCGAAGGCGCTGACTTTGGGGTTGCCCACGATGGCGATGCTGATAGAGCGCTCGCTGTAGATGCGCAAGGAAATGAAGTTGATGGTGATGCCATTATGACAATTTTGGCTCTTGGTTTTAAAGCATCTGGATCGCTAAAAGAAAATACCATCGTGGCAACGGTGATGAGCAATCTTGGATTTTTCCACGCCATGAAGAGCGCTGATATCAGAGTAGAAATTACTGGTGTTGGTGATCGTTATGTATTAGAGAAAATGAATGAGAAAGATTATTCACTTGGTGGAGAACAATCTGGCCATTTAATTATGCGTGAGTTTGCAACAACTGGTGATGGAATTTTGACCGCTCTTGCTTTGGCCCAAGAAGTCATTAAATCTGGAAAAACTCTGCAAGAGCTGGCGGCCATGATGGTGCGCTTTCCGCAGGTGTTGGTCAATGTAAAAAATGTTGAGAAAGATCGACTTGAAAGCTCTCAGAAAATTAAGGATGCGGTCACTGCAGCAGAGGTCAAACTAGGTGAACATGGTCGAGTTTTACTCCGAGCATCTGGTACTGAACCGCTAGTCCGCGTGATGGTTGAAGCGCAGAGTGATAATCTAGCGAGCGAAATAGCGAACGATCTGGCTAAGGTCGTACAAGC
>JBBQEE010000109.1:0-3637 GCA_038320375.1 Candidatus Nanopelagicales bacterium | reverse complement strand
CGCGATGAATTTTTTCAGAATCTTCCCAAGCTAAAAGTATTTGCGCAGCAGAGCCAGCCTGCATTGTCAGCGATGCTCCAACCGGAACTGAATCACGGAGCCCAGATAAACGTTCAGCAACTGCCACACAGATTCGAATATCTCCTTGGCGGCGATATAACTGGGCGCTTTCACCAGTTGCATCACGGAGAGCGGCAAGGGCGGGGGCGGCAGCGGCTAGCAATCGATCTTCTCCAGCAGCAGCGGCTAATTCTCCTGACCTGAGTCCCAGAACAAAGCGACCTTGTAAGTCTCGGGTGACTAGCCGGTGATGCTCTAGGGCTACCGCTAGGCGGTGTGCCGTTGGACGGGCGATTCCGGTGGCTGCAACCAGTTCGGCAAGTGAGTGAGGGCCAGACTCTAAAGTGCCAAGGATGGCTACCGCTTTATCTAAAACGCCAACTCCGCTATTCTTCTTATCCACACAGCGAGATTAGCATCCCATCTATTGAGATGCAATATCCAAGCGAAAGGTAGCACCAAAGTAATGGGTAAAACACTGGCAGAGAAAATTTGGAATGACCATGTCGTGCGATCAGCCGATGGTGAACCCGATCTGCTCTATATCGATCTGCAATTAATTCACGAAGTAACCAGTGCGCAAGCATTTGATGGACTTCGACTAGCGGGACGTAAAGTGCGCCGCCCTGATTTAACTATTGCAACTGAAGATCACAACACCCCAACACTTGATATTTTAAAACCAATCGCTGACCCAGTTTCAAAACTACAGATCGATACCTTGCGCAATAATGCAAAAGAATTCGGTATTCGAATTCACTCACTTGGTGATGCTGATCAAGGTGTAGTTCACGTGGTTGGTCCACAACTCGGAATTACACAACCCGGAATGACAATTGTTTGCGGAGATTCACACACCTCAACTCACGGGGCTTTTGGAGCAATTGCCTTTGGTATTGGAACCTCTGAAGTTGAGCATGTTCTGGCAACACAGACACTTCCTTCAAGTCGCCCAAAAACAATGGCGATAAATGTTGAAGGTGCATTAAAGCCGGGTGTTACATCGAAAGACATTATTCTGGCAATCATCGCTCAAATTGGAACTGGTGGGGGACAGGGTTACATTATTGAATATCGTGGCTCAGCAATTCGCGAACTTTCCATGGAAGGGCGAATGACAGTTTGCAATATGTCGATCGAAGCCGGAGCGCGTGCAGGGCTAATCGCACCTGATCAGAAAACTTATGATTACATCAAGGGCAAGCCACATGCACCAGAAGATTTCCCAGCAGCGCAGAAATACTGGGAAACACTCTTCACCGACGCGGATGCAAAGTTTGATTTGGAAATAACTCTTGATGCCAACGTACTTGAGCCATTTGTTACTTGGGGAACTAACCCCGGACAAGGGCTACCGCTGAATGCTTCAGTTCCAAATCCTGCTGATATCGCTGACTCTGAAGAACGTGGCGCAGCTGAACGTGCTCTTGAATACATGGGTCTTACCGCTGGCACACCACTTAAAAATATAGCGGTAGATACTGTTTTCTTAGGCTCTTGCACCAATGGACGAATTGAAGATCTCCGTGCCGCCGCCTCTATTTTAGATGGCAAGAAAATTGCATCCACACTTCGCATGCTTGTTGTGCCGGGATCAGAACGAGTACGCCAGCAAGCAATGAAAGAAGGCTTAGATAAGATTTTTCTCGATGCAGGAGCAGAGTGGCGAAACGCTGGATGTTCAATGTGTCTAGGTATGAATCCAGACCAACTCGCAGTTGGCGAAAGATCAGCATCTACTTCTAATCGTAACTTTGAAGGGCGCCAAGGTAAAGGTGGACGCACTCACTTAGTTAGCCCACTAGTTGCAGCCGCAACTGCCATTCGTGGCACGCTCTCGTCACCGGCAGATTTGTAGGAGGAAAAAATGGCGCTAGAAAAATTTATCAAGCACGTTGGAACCGGTATTCCACTACGTCGCAGCAATGTTGATACTGACCAGATAATTCCTGCTGTTTATTTAAAGCGTGTAACTCGCAGCGGATTTGAAGATGGGCTATTTGCTGCTTGGCGCAGTGATCCTGAATTTGTATTGAATCAACCTCAATATAAGAGCGGAACCGTGCTGGTAGCTGGACCTGAATTCGGAACTGGTTCATCTCGCGAACATGCGGTTTGGGCGCTACAAAATTACGGATTCAAAGTTGTTATCTCTAGCCGCTTTGCCGATATTTTTCGTGGAAACTCACTTAAAGGTGGGCTCTTAACTGTGATTTTGCCGCAGGATCAAGTTGAAGAAATCTGGGGCGCAATTGAATCTGATCCGAGGACTGAGATAGCAGTTGATCTTGATACCCGCACGGTTAAGTTTGGTACCACGACTGTTCCTTTCGAGTTAGATGACTACACACGTTGGCGCTTAATGGAGGGCCTAGACGATATTGGTTTAACGCTAAAGCAGACAGATGCAATCGATGCATTTGAAGTAAAGCGCCCTGATTACAAGCCAAAAACGCTACCGATCAAGATTTAACTCTCAATAAATTTTTTACCTTTCACTTTATTTCTAGAAAGATTGCGAAAAACAAGCGTAAAACGTGTACTTTTAAATAGGGGTGAGCGGTTTTAAATAAACTCTAAACTTCTTGATGAGAGTTTTTTATGCGTAAAAAGTGCGATATTTGCGAAATATTAAAATGCGACACGCCTGCCTTAATAACGCTCTCACCCCATTAAAAGGATTAAGTTTTAACTACAAGTTAGGTAAATGCTTAACTTACGCTTAAATCTAAGGGGATTTAGATGAATAAGGCACAATTTATTGCCGCGTTGGCCCCACACTTCAACGACAGCAAGAGAGAAGCAGCACATGCTGTTGACGTGGTTTTTGACACAATCGTTCGCACGATGTCAAAGGGCGAAGATGTGATGATCAACGATTTTGGTAAGTTCAAGAAGGTTGATCGCAAAGCTCGTATGGGACGTAACCCGTTCACAGGCGAAACTATCAAAATCAAGGCTTCAAAGAAGGCACGCTTTCTCCCTGCAAAGGGCTTGAAGGATGTCATCTCAGGTGAGCGCAAACTTGGACCGGCTCCAAAGCCAGAACCAAAGCCAGTAGCTAAGGCAGTTGCAAAGCCAGTAGCGAAGAAGGCCGCTGCAAAGAAGAAGCCAGTAGCGAAGAAGACTGCAAAGAAAGCTGCCGAGAAAGTTGTAAAGAAAGCCGCTGTTAAGAAAAAGCCAGCAGCTAAGAAAGCAGTAAAGAAAGTTGTAAAGAAGAAGTAATTCTTTCTCACTTTTAAACTGATTTAAACTGGGGTCAGCGATTGCTGGCCCCAGTTTTTTTTGCCTAGTAAGATCTGACTATGGCTGAAATGTGCGTTTCATATGCGCCACCAACTGGTTATCCACTTGGTACCAACGGCACAATAAAATTTATTACCTCGGTATTGATACCGGCAATTAATTTGGTAACTAAGCAAACCTGGATCGGTTCTGAAAATATTCCAAAAACTGGTCGCGTGATAATTGCCAATAACCATCTTTCTTACTTTGATGTTTTAAATTTTGCGAATTTTATTTTCCAAAATGGCCGCGCTCCAAGATTTCTCGGAAAAGTGGGAGTTTTCCAAGTCCC
>JBBQEE010000108.1:0-3662 GCA_038320375.1 Candidatus Nanopelagicales bacterium | reverse complement strand
GTTGTTGCTACTGGCGTCGGAGCAACAGTGAAAGACTTTGCAGAAGCGGCCTTCGCGCGTGCTGGTTTAAATTGGCAGGACCATGTTCAGACAGATAAAAAATATATTCGCCCAACTGAAGTAGATGCCTTAATTGGTGACCCATCCAAAGCAACTAACGCGCTTGGTTGGAAAGCTACAACGCATTGGAAAGACTTGGCCGAGCTTATGGTTGATGCGGATATAGCGTTACTAAAGTAACTTCTGGTGGACTTGCAACACGGATGCGCGCGAAGGGGCTAGTTCCCATCCCAGCAGAGACATGTAAATAAGGTTCGCCTCCGAATTTAGTTAAACCACGTGCACGCCACGTTGGTAAATCACAGTTAGTAGTTAGTGCGCGCGAACCTCCCGGAAGTGGAAGCCGTACTTGTCCGCCATGAGTGTGACCCGCAAAAATTGCATCTAAACCATCTTTACTCATACCTTCAAGAATTCTTAAATAAGGTGCATGCGTAACACCGATTGCAATGTCACAGGATTCTGGTGCACCAGCGACGAGTGAATAGTCATCAAATTCCAAGTGCGCATCATCAGTGCCACGAGTTTCAATAGAAGTATCTTTAATTTTTATCATGGCACGAGAGCGATTTAAATTAATCCAACCGCGCGCCTGCAGCCCGGTATCGAGATCTCGCCAAGGCAACTCGTCACCGTGAATTCGTTTGCCATGGTTTGGAAGTAAATACTTAAATGGATTTTTGGGTAGTGGCGCAAAGTAATCATTAGATCCAAATACAAAGAGCCCAGGTAAATCTAAAAGGCCATCGAGTGCCTCAAGTGCGACAGGAACAGCCTTCATATCGGCTAGAAAATCACCAGTAGAAATGACTAGATCTGGCTGAAGATCAATAAATGATTTGATATCTGCGATTTCAGTCTTGCGTGATGGAGTCAGGTGCAGATCAGAAAAATGCAGAACTCGAATCGGGGCATGTCCCGCTGGCAAAATTGGAATCTGCGCTTCTCTTGCCTTAAAACTCATAGTGAACGCAGAGTACAGGGGCGTGAGAAGATACACCTGAAGAATTCAAAGAATTGGAGTACCAAACAAGTGGGACTTAAAGAAACTCTCCAAAATGACCGCACCGAATCGATGCGCAGTGGTGACAAAGTTGCGCTTGGAACAATTCGCATGGTGCTTACTGCCATCACAAATGAAGAGGTCGCTGGTAAAGAAGCACGCACACTCTCTGAAGACGAAATAATTACAGTGCTTTCACGGGAAGCGAAAAAACGTCGTGAAGCCGCTGAAGAATTTGCTAAAGCTGGCCGCGAAGATAAGGCAGCGGAAGAGCGAGCCGAAGGTGAAGTAATCGCCAAGTATTTACCTGCACAACTCTCTGAAGATGAGATAAGGAAAATGATTTCTGCTGCAATCGCTTCAACTGGCGCAGCAGGCCCAGCAGATATGGGCAAAGTAATGGGAGCCATCAAGCCACAAATTGCGGGCAAAGCTGATGGTTCAATTGTTTCATCACTAGTAAAAGCCGCACTAACTGGAGGAAATTAATGAAATTCGAATACGCAACCGTTCCACTACTTTCACATGCAACAAAGCAAATTCTTGATACTTGGGGTTCCGATGGTTGGGATCTCGTAACAGTTATTCCTGCACCTGGCGGAGAGCAACTTGTTGCATATATGAAGCGCGAGGTTAAGTAGCTATGGGTGTTGATGTCCGCGCCAAATTAGCGGAAAAAGGTTTAACACTTCCGATCGCTGCAAAACCGATTGCGGCCTATGTTCCTGCGGCGCGTTCTGGACAAATTGTTTTCACCGCAGGCCAACTACCACTAGTTGATGGCGTAATGGCAGATACTGGAAAAGTTGGCGATGCAATTACTCAAGAGCGTGCTAAAGAGCTTGCCGAAATATGCGCCCTTAATGCTTTAGCGGCGATTGAACTAGTCGCACCGGTTGATTCAATTTTAAAAGTTGTTCGTATCGTTTGTTATGTAAATGGTGCATCGGGTTTTATTGCTCAGCCATTTGTTGCAAATGGAGCCTCAGAACTCTTTATGCATATTTGGGGAGATGCTGGCATAGCAGCGCGAAGTGCGATTAGTGTCGCTGAACTACCTTTGAATTCTCCAGTGGAAGTTGAAGTAACTGTAGAAGTTGCTTAAAGCGCTTACTTAGAACGCTTTGAAAGGCGCTCTAAATCAGTAATCAAAACTGAGCGACCATCAAGCTTGAGCCAGCCACGTCCGGCGAAATCAGCGAGTGCTTTATTTACAGTCTCGCGTGAGGCGCCGACTAATTGTGCGAGTTCTTCTTGAGTTAAATCGTGATTTACCAACAAGCCATCTTCAATTGTTTTGCCGAAACGATCGCCGAGATCAATTAAGGCTTTTGCTACGCGGCCCGGAACATCAGAGAAAACTAAATCGCCAACTGCTTCATTGGTTCGACGTAGGCGCTGGGCTAAACGAGTAAGTAATTGGAGTGAAACTTCTGGGTTTTGCTTTAACCAAGGCAATACCTTGTCATGGCTCAAAGAATGTAATTTCGCATCAGTTACAGCGGTCGCTGTAGAAGTGCGCGGACCGGGATCAAATAAGGAAAGTTCGCCAAACATTTCGCCAGGGCCGAGAATCGAGAGCAAGTTTTCGCGCCCATCACCGCTGGATGTTCCAAGCTTGATTTTTCCATCAATAATTACGTATAAATGCTCGCCATCATCGCCCTCTTTGAAAAGGACTCCGCCTTTTGCAATTTTTACCGTATCCATTGAGGCGCGTAGCGAGGTAGCCGCTGCATCATCAAGGGCGGTAAAGAGCGGGGCTCTGCGTACAACTTCTTCTTCTTGAGGCACATCGGTAGTTTACTCGTATGAGCGCCGAACGCGAAACCCGAAAAAGTGCGAGGGCGATCTATCGAATTTTGACTAAAACTTACCCGAACGTAACCTGTGAATTAGATTTCTCTAACCCACTCGAGCTAACGATTGCCACAGTTCTGTCTGCACAATGCACTGATAAACGAGTTAACCAAGTAACGCCAGCGTTATTTAAAAAGTATAAAAATGTCAAGTCATATGCGAAAGCATCACTGAATGATATTGAAGATTTAATTTATACGACTGGATTCTTTCGCGCTAAGGCGCGACATATTCAGGGATTAGCAATCAAAATAGTTGAGGATTTTGATGGAAAAGTCCCAGAGACTTTAGATCAATTAATTACTCTGCCCGGTGTTGGTCGCAAAACTGCAAATGTTGTTTTAGGCCATGCATTTGGAATTCCCGGAATAACTGTCGACACTCATTTTGGAAGACTTTCCCGTAGATTCGAATGGACTGATTCGAAAGATCCAGTGAAAGTTGAATTCGCAGTTGGAGATTTAATTCCGATGAGTGAATGGACAAATTTATCTCAGCGAATGATTTGGCACGGGCGAAGAATCTGTCACTCTCGTAAGCCAGCATGTGGTGCGTGTCCGATAGCAAAACTCTGCCCTTCAGCCGGAATGGGCGAGACTGATAAAATTAAAGCTCGAGCGCTAGTAAAGAGTGATGAGGATTTCCGATGAATTTCGCAATAACCATGGTTTTTGCGCTTTTACTTTCTGGCTGTGCGACAAGTGAGCCAGCTGCAATAAAAGGTAAAGTGGTCTCATGT
>JBBQEE010000107.1:0-3666 GCA_038320375.1 Candidatus Nanopelagicales bacterium | reverse complement strand
GGGTAGTTGAACTTACCTTGGCGATTCATCGCATATTTGATTCACCGCGCGATGTAGTTTTATTTGATACTGGACATCAATCTTATGTTCATAAAATTATTACGGGTCGCGCTGGATCCTTTGATGGATTGCGCCAACGCGGTGGCATTGCGGGATACCCAAATCGTGCCGAGAGCGAACATGATGTAATTGAGAATTCACATGCATCAACTGCGCTCTCTTGGGGCGATGGAATTTCATATGGCTTTGCTCTCACCGGACAAGCAGATCGTCATGTTGTGGTTGTTGTTGGTGATGGAGCTTTGACTGGTGGAATGTCTTGGGAGGCGCTCAATAATATTGCTGCCAACGAAACCCGAAATCTAGTAATTGTTGTAAACGATAATGAGCGTTCATATTCACCAACTATTGGTGGCGTGGCCACATACCTAGCAACTCTTCGAGTAACTCGTGGTTATGAGCGATTCCTGGATTGGGGTAAAGAAGTTTTACATAAAACTCCAGTCGTAGGAACACCGATTTATGAAACTCTTCATGGAATGAAAAAAGGCATAAAAGATATTGTGGCACCGCAAGGAATGTTTGAAGATCTGGGCCTGAAATATATGGGTCCAATAGATGGACATGACATCCTCGCCCTTGAAAAGGCGCTGCTAATGGCAAAGCAATTCGGTGCACCGGTACTTGTTCATGCGATTACCGAGAAGGGGCGTGGGCATCAGCCAGCACTTGCTGATGAGGCCGAAAAATTTCACGCTGTCGGAATTGTTGATCCTGAAACCGGAGCTTCCTTATCCAAGAAAGTTACGAGTTGGACTTCAGTTTTCTCTGATGAATTATTGGCAATCGGTCGCGAACGCGAAGATATTGTTGCCTTAACTGCTGCAATGCTTGGTCCAACTGGGCTTGATTCTTTTGAGAAGGAATTTCCACTACGCACTATTGATGTTGGGATTGCCGAGCAACATGCTGTAACTAGTGCGGCTGGTATGGCTTATGCCGGTCTACATCCAGTTGTGGCTTTGTACTCAACTTTCTTAAATCGAGCATTTGATCAACTTCTACTAGATGTGGCCCTGCATAAAGCAGGAGTGACATTTGTTTTGGATAGATCTGGAATTACTGGTGATGATGGACCGTCTCATCATGGAATTTGGGATTTAGCGCTTTCGGGAATAGTGCCCACCTTGCATGTTGCAGCGCCTCGTGATGGAGCGCGATTGCGTGAAACTTTAAGAGAAGCAGTTTTAATTTCAGACGCTCCTTCAATGGTGCGCTTTCCCAAAGGTGCCGTGCAGAGTGATATCCCCGCCTTTGAACGTCGCGATGGAATAGATGTTTTATATCGCGGTGAGAGCGCCGATGTTTTACTTGTCAGCATAGGTTCGATGGCTAGCATCGCCGTAGACGCAGCCTCCATGGCTTTTCGTGAAGGTGTTGGTGTAACAGTTATTGATCCTCGCTGGGTAAAGCCACTCCCTACATCTCTAGTTTCAATGTCACAGCGATTTAAGAGCGTTGTGGTTTTAGAAGATGGAATTAAACACGGTGGAATCGCAAGTTCAATTTCAGAAATGTTTAGAGAAGCTGGGCTGGCTACGCCAATTCATTCAATTGGCGTGCCACTTGAATTTATCGAACACTCAAAGCGCAGCGAGATTCTAAATGATCTTGGAATCACCGCTCAAAATATTGCGCGCAGTATCGTCGAGTGGAATAGCTCAGCTTCAGATATATCTATGGAAGAGATGCAATCCCCGGCGCATGAAAGTGCTGACCGCAAACCGCTTCGCTAATTCCTTCACGATCTAAGTAAGGCAATATTCCACCGAGGTGCATTGGCCATCCGGAACCCATTAACATACAGAGATCGATTTCAGCAGCCGTTGCAACAACGCCTTCATCAAGCATCATGCGCGCTTCAACTGCCAACGCCTTTAACGCACGTTCGCGAACTTGCTCAGCAGTTGAGGGTGTAGATCCTTGTTTTAGCAGTGCAACTGCTTCAGGGTTAGGAGAGTTTTTTCCATCGCTACCTTTTATATAAAAGTTGCGCACTTTAGCGGCAACCATCGCCTGCATAGTAGGGGAGATGCGATAGCGCGGTCCAAGGTTCTCATGCAAGGTTTCAGAAACGTGTAAAGCAACTCCAGGACCTACTAGGTCTAAGAGTTCAAATGGTGACATCGGGAAACCAATATTGCGCATCGCGTTATCTGCCACATCTGTTGGAGTCCCCTCATCAACAGCATCAGTTACTTCACCCATAAAGCGAGTGAGAAGTCGATTGACCACAAATCCGGGAGCATCCTTACAGATGATCATCGTCTTTTTAAGTTCTTTTCCTACAGCAACCGCTGTCGCAGTTGTCGCGTCATCAGTCTTTGATGTGCGAGCAACTTCTAGTAAAGGCATGATTGAAACTGGGTTAAAGAAGTGGAAACCAATTACTCGCTCTGGATTAACCATGCCTTCACTCATTCGTTGAACTGAAAGCGATGAAGTATTAGTTGCTAACACACATTCTGGAGAAACGATTTTCTCTAGTTTCTTGAAGAGTTCTTGCTTTACTGAGAGTTCTTCGAAGATTGCTTCAATAATAAAGTCAGCGCCAGCGAATGTATTTTGATCAGCAGATCCGCTGATCAAGAGTGATAAGCGATTGGCAGACTCTTCGCTCATTCGCTTCTTTTCAACAAGTTTATTTAATTCATTGCAAACCCAAGCAACACCTTTGTCAGCGCGCTCCTGATCAATATCAGTCATGACAATAGGGCATTTCAGATTGCGAAGAAGTAAGAGCGCCAACTGGGAAGCCATGAGCCCCGCACCAACAACGCCTACCTTGCTAACTTTGCGCGCCAACGCCGCCTTTGGTGCTCCTTCAACTTTCTTCCGTTTTTTCTGAATCAAGTTAAAGGCATAGAGTGAAGCGCGAAGTGGATCAGACATAGTTAGATCAGCAAGAGTTTGATCCTCAGCATCAAATCCAGCGCCACGGGTATTTGTGCGAGCCTCTGAAATTAGATCTAAAGCGCGCATAGGAGATGCAATCTCGGCTCCACCATATTTCTTAAGAGCTGCTGCACGACCAGTTGCTAGCGCACTTTCCCATGCCGGATCTGCAGAATAATCTTTACGCTCTATCTTCTGCTCGCCATTTAAAACTTTGGCTGCAAAAGTAACTGAGCGTTCTAAGAAATCTGCAGGTTCAAAAACTGCGTCAACTACGCCAAGTGCGAGAGCATCCTTAGCCTTCATCATGGTGTTGTTATTTAATGCGTTCAACATTATGACTTGAATTGCTCGCTCTGGACCAATTAACTTAGGAAGAATTGTGGCTCCACCCCATCCTGGTACCAAACCTAAGAAAACTTCAGGAAGTCCGGTAAATGAAGTCGTCGCTAAGGTGCGATATTTACAGTGCAATCCAACTTCTAATCCGCCACCGAGCGCTAGACCGTTGATGAATGCAAAGGTAGGAATACCACATTCATCTAGACGTCTAAATACATCGTGCCCAAGTTTTCCGATAGCCAGTGATTGGTCGCGAGTTGTTAGAAATGATAACGCTGAGAGATCGGCACCAGCAGCGAAAATAAATGGTTTTCCGATTATCGCAATGGCGGCAGGGGAGCGACCAATGGAATCAGTGATGGCAGCATC
>JBBQEE010000106.1:0-3682 GCA_038320375.1 Candidatus Nanopelagicales bacterium | reverse complement strand
AGCGTGGAATCGAAAAGGCAGTTGCGGCAATCGTTGTTGAACTTGGTGCAATGGCCAAAAGTGTTGATTCAAAAGAGCAGATCGCAGCAACCGCATCGATCTCAGCGGCAGATTCAACAATCGGTGACATGATCGCTGAAGCAATGGATAAGGTCGGCAAAGAAGGCGTTATCACTGTTGAAGAGTCAAATACATTTGGTCTCGAGCTAGAACTCACTGAAGGTATGCGCTTTGATAAGGGCTATATCTCTCCATACTTCGTAACAGATCAAGATCGTATGGAAGTTGTTCTTGAAGATGCTTACGTTTTGATCGTTAACTCAAAGATTTCAAATATCAAGGATTTAGTTCCAGTTCTTGAAAAGGTTATGCAATCAGGTAAGCCACTTGCAATCATCGCCGAAGATGTTGAAGGCGAAGCACTTGCAACTTTGGTAGTAAATAAGATTCGTGGAATCTTCCGTGCCGCAGCTGTTAAGGCTCCCGGCTTTGGAGATCGTCGTAAGGCAATGTTGCAAGATATTGCGATCCTTACCGGCGCCACAGTTATCTCAGAAGAAGTTGGCTTAAAGCTTGAAACAGCTGGCCTAGAACTTCTTGGTCGCGCTCGCAAGGTTGTCATCAGTAAAGAAGAAACCACCATCGTTGAAGGTGGCGGAGATGACGCACAAATTAAGGGTCGCGTAGCGCAGATTCGCTCTGAAATCGAAAAATCAGATTCAGATTACGATCGCGAAAAACTACAAGAGCGTCTTGCAAAGCTAGCGGGCGGCGTTGCCGTTATTAAAGCTGGCGCAGCAACTGAAGTAGAACTTAAAGAGCGCAAGCACCGCATCGAAGATGCAGTACGTAACGCTAAGGCAGCGGTAGAAGAAGGCATCGTTGCCGGTGGTGGCGTTGCACTATTGCAGGCTGCAACACAAGCGTTTAAGAAGTTAAAGCTAGAAGGCGAAGAAGCAGTTGGTGCCAAGATTGTTGAACTATCAATCGAAGCTCCACTTAAGCAGATCGCAATCAACGCTGGCCTCGAAGGTGGAGTAGTTGTAGAAAAAGTTCGCCACCTAGAAGCTGGTTTTGGACTTAACGCTGTTACAGGCGAATATGTAGACATGATCAAAGCAGGAATCATTGATCCGGCTAAAGTAACGCGCTCTGCTTTGCAGAATGCAGCATCAATTGCAGCGCTCTTCATTACAACAGAGGCAGTAATTACAGATAAGCCAGAGAAGAAGCCAGCGGCACCTATGGGTGGTGACGGCGGCGGAATGGATTTCTAAATTCATGACCAGCGAATTTGATGCACAAGAGATAGCCAGAAGCGCCGCACTTGCTGACGCAGAAGTGTCAACGCAAGTCGGTGCTTTTATCTCCGTTGAATTTGCTGATGAAAATCGCGTTGCAAGTTATCTCTTCGACGCAGATTTACTTGGTTATAAAGGTTGGCGCTGGTGCATCACTGTTGCAAAGGTCGACGCATCAGCTACACCAACTGTTTGTGATGTAGTTCTTCTACCGGGTCCAGATTCGCTTCTGGCACCAGAGTGGATTGAATATAAAGATCGTATTTTGCCGGAGGATATTCAACCCGGAGTTATTGTGCCAAGCACGATTGATGACACACGCTTAGTTCCCGGAATAAACGAGCTCGCTGCAGATGAAGATCTAGATGCAACTCAAGTTTTTGATCTAGGGCTAATTCGTCCACGTGTTCTTTCAATCGAAGGACGCGATCAAGCAAGCAAACGTTGGTATGCCGGTGATCGTGGACCGAATACTCCGTTGGCACAGAACGCACCAAAGCCTTGTAATTCATGTGGATTCTTTATTCCAATTGCAGGATCGTTGCGATCTGCATTCGGCGTATGTGCCAATGCGATCGCACCCGATGATGCCCGAGTGGTTTCAGTCGACCACGGCTGTGGCGCGCACTCCGAAGCTACGCTTAATAACTAGCCTTTTCGCAAAAAATAGGGTTCACGGCGCGCAAGCGTTGCGATAAACTCGCTTCCTGCCCGCATCCCCGCGGCTACACGAATACTTGATTTAAATAAGGAGTGATCCCCATGCCTACAGGTCGCGTTAAGTGGTTTAGCCTCGAAAAAGGTTTTGGCTTTATTTCAAATGATGAGGGCGAAGATGTGTATCTTGCTGCAACATCACTTCCTGAAGGTGTACCAACTGTAAAGCCGGGCACCAAAATTGAATTCAGCGTTATCGATAGCCGTAAAGGTCCGCAGGCAATGTCAGTTCACATTATTGATGCGCCAGTTTCACTCGCTGAAAATTCACGAGTCAATAGCGATGATCTAGCAGCGATGATTGAAGACACAATTAAAATTTTAGATAAAGTCGGAAATGGGTTGCGCCACGGGCGACATCCTGCTGGCGCCGACGCCGAACGCTTAGGTCGCGTTCTTCGCGGTATTGCTAGCCAACTGGAAGCTTAGAGTTGGCCTCTTGCAGCACGGCGCTTGGAATATCGATAGCCCCAAGCACCAAGTGCTGCTCCTGAAACACATGTCCAAATGATTTTACTTTCAGCACCAGTTATCGCCAGCGCTACCGCAGCAATCACCCAAACGATGGTTCCAAGTGCGATTAAAGTTAAAGCAAATTTACTTCTTGAATCTACGGTACTCATGAAAGAAGCATACTCGCGATGACGCTAAAGCAAGAGGGCAACTGGCGTTCGTTTCGTCATCGCAATTACCGAATACTTTTTCCTGCCAATGCTGCCTCAAATATTGGCACATGGGCGCAGCGCGTGGCGCAAGATTGGTTGATTCTGCAATTAACGGATAACAGCGGAATTTATTTAGGACTAATAACTGCAGTTCAATTTCTCCCAGTTTTATTTTTCTCTTTACATGGTGGAGCACTTGCCGACCGTGTAAATAAGAGAAAACTTTTAATATTCACTAATTTTATTGGAGCGCTTTCCTCATTCGGACTTGGAATTTTGGTAGTTTTTGGAAATGTACAAATTTGGCAAGTCTTTTTTTTCGCACTCACACTTGGAATTTCATCAGCGCTAGATGCCCCGATTAGGCAGTCATTCACTTCTGAAATCGTGGGCCATTCAGATATTGCCAACGCAGTGAGCCTGAATTCAGCTAATTTCAACGCTGGGCGGTTAGTTGGACCAGCGCTTTCGGGCTTTCTCATCGCACGTTTTGATACTGGTCCATCCTTCTTAATTAACGCATTCACCTACATCTTCGTGATTTTTGCTCTGTTGCGTATGCGTGAAAGTGAATTTTTTATTCAAGAGAAGAAACTGACGCAGGGCACAGTGCGCGAAGGTTTGGAATATACACGAGTGCGCCCGGATTTATATGTGGTGATGTTGGTTGTTTTCTTTGTCGCAACTTTTGGCCTAAATATGCAGATATTTAACGCACTTATGGCAACCAAGGAATTCAATAAAGGCCCTGCTGCATATGGTTTGTTGGGAACTTGTATCGCAGTCGGCTCGCTATCGGGCGCACTGATCTCAGCAAGGTTAGAGAAACATCGTCAAACTAGTTTTGTCATTAAAACAGGTGCGGTATTTTCTATTGCAATTATTATGTTATCAATTGCCCCAACATTTACTTGGTACTCAATCTGGCTTCCATTCTGCGGATTCAGTGCTTTAATCATGTTGATTTCAGCGAACTCACTAGTTCAAGTCAATTCCGAC
>JBBQEE010000105.1:0-3759 GCA_038320375.1 Candidatus Nanopelagicales bacterium | reverse complement strand
CGCGGCTATAAGTTCTCCACTTATGCGACATGGTGGATTCGTCAGGCAATCACTCGTGCGATGGCAGATCAGGCTCGCACAATCCGTATTCCTGTTCACATGGTTGAAGTCATTAACAAGTTGGCACGTGTTCAGCGCCAGATGTTGCAGGATCTCGGTCGCGAACCGACCCCAGAAGAGCTCGCTAAAGAACTTGATATGACTCCTGAAAAAGTTGTGGAAGTTCAAAAGTATGGTCGCGAACCAATTTCACTTCATACTCCACTTGGAGAAGAAGGTGACTCTGAATTCGGTGATCTAATTGAAGACTCTGAGGCAGTAAAGCCAGAAGAATCCGTAACTTTCACCATCTTGCAGGAGCAGTTGATGCAGGTTCTTGGTGGCCTTACTAACCGTGAAGCAGACGTTATTAAGGCGCGCTATGGCCTAACTGACGGACAACCAAAGACACTTGATGAAATCGGCAAGGTGCACGGCGTAACTCGCGAGCGCATTCGTCAGATTGAATCCAAGACAATGTCGAAGTTGCGTCACCCATCTCGTTCGCAATCACTGCGCGATTATCTAGATTAAAAATAATGGAAAACCCAAAGGTATTTGTTAATCCCAAGAGTGGATCAATCCGCTTTACGGGGACAGCAGATCTGGTTGACGCGGATGGCCAAATCCTAGAAACTTTGGTCAATCCTAAATTCTGCGGTTGTGGTCATTCAAAAGAAAAACCCTTCTGCGACGGATCGCACAAGGGCTTTCTTAAAGAGTAAATATTTACTTAGCTGGTGCCTCTACTAAGCGGTTGGTTTCATCTTGAATCGCAGCCGCTACAGTCTTTAGCTTTTCAGCATATTCCTTGCCGTGGTGTCCACAGAACATCAGTTCGCCACCATTGAGTAGAACCGCACGGACATAAGCCTGGGCGCCGCAGCGATCGCAGCGATCTAAGGCATTTAGAGGTGTGGATTCGAGGATTACTTGCTCGGTCATCGCGCTCTCCGTTCGCTAGGTACTTCTGTCCACGTATGTGGTTCGTTATATGGAACATCAAACCATGTCTCTTTATTCCTTGCAGGAAATAAATGGAAGTTTCTTAATAAAAATGAATATTTTGCGCTCTAGATCACTCCTTTTTCGATATCTGGGGAAATTGCCAATTTTTGAGATGATTTCGGCGCGTTAGAGCAAAGAGTTTGCAGTTACGCCGTTAGCCTTTGCCTCCGTGGCCGCCAAGAAATCAAATGACGATGGAGATCAGTTAGATCTCACCGCCACAGGAGACGAACAAAATTCTTATACTGCTAAAGATTTAGCAGTTCTGGAAGGTTTGGACGCGGTTCGTAAACGTCCCGGAATGTATATCGGTTCCACTGACTCACGAGGCCTAATGCATTGTCTCTGGGAAATAATTGATAACTCAGTCGATGAGTCATTAGCTGGTCACTGTAAAAATATTGAAATTAATTTAGAGGCTGATGGTTCAATTGAGGTTCATGATGATGGTCGTGGAATTCCGGTTGATAAAGAACCTAAGACTGGCCTGACTGGTGTTGAAGTTGTACTGACAAAATTACACGCAGGTGGAAAATTCGGTGGCGGATCATATGCCGCATCTGGCGGTCTGCATGGTGTCGGTGCCTCTGTTGTAAACGCGCTTGCTGAGCGCCTTGATGCCGAAGTAGATCGCAACGGAAAAATTTATTGGATGTCATTTAAGCGTGGAGTTGCTGGAATTTTTGATGGTGAAGGTCCGAAAGCTGATTTCACTCCTGAATCTGGATTGCGAACAATTGGAAAAGTTTCTGCCAAAGTTACAGGAACGCGCATCAAGTGGTGGGCTGATCGTCAGATCTTCTTAAAAGAAGCGACGCTAGATATTGAAGAAGTTTATGCACGTGCTCGCCAAACTTCATTCTTAGTTCCCGGACTTACTCTGATTGTTAATGACAATCGCACCAAAAATATAACTACCCAAACTTTTTATCATAAAGGTGGAATCTCTGAATTCTGCGAATTCTTGCAACCAGATGCTCCGGTAGGTGAAGTAATTCGTATTTATGGAACTGGCCACTATCAAGAAACCGTTCCGGTACTTGATGACAAAGGCCATATGGTTTCAACAGAGGTCGAGCGCGATATGGAAGTTGATATCGCGATGAAATGGGGCATTGGTTTCGATGCCACCATTCAATCTTTCGTAAATATTATTTCAACCCCAAAGGGTGGCACTCATGTAACTGGTTTTGAAAAGGCGATTACTAAAGCATTTAATGAGTCATTTCGCAGCACTGGCATGTTAAAGAAGAACGAAGCTGATGTAATTAAAGATGACATCATGGAAGGCTTAACCGCAGTTGTTACAGTGCGTATGTCAGAGCCTCAGTTTGAAGGCCAGACCAAGGACGTTCTAGGAACTTCGGCAGCTAACCGAATTGTTTCAGCCGTTGTTGCAGATAAAATGAAAGAATTCTTCAACACCACTCGCCGAATTGATAAAGCCAATGGTCGTTTGATCCTTGAAAAAGTTGCATCAGCATCGCGTACCCGAATCTCGGCTCGTACCCATAAGGATTTGCAACGTCGTAAGAACGCTCTGGAATCATCAGCGCTACCTACCAAGCTCTCTGATTGTCGTTCTGAAGATGTAACTCGCACCGAATTGTTGATCGTAGAAGGTGACTCGGCGCTCGGCACCACAAAGGCGGCACGTAACTCTGAGTTCCAAGCAATTCTGCCTATTCGCGGAAAAATTCTTAACGTTCAGAAAGCATCGCTTTCACAGATGCTAGATAACTCTGAATGTGCCTCAATCATTCAGGTTATTGGTGCTGGTTCAGGAAAGTCATTTGAATTAGCGGACGCCCGTTACGGTCGCATCATCTTGATGTCAGATGCCGATGTTGATGGGGCACATATTCGTTGCCTCTTGCTCACACTTTTATACCGTTACATGAAGCCGATGATCGATGACGGTCGCGTCTTTGCTGCAATCCCACCGCTGCACCGAATTGAATTAATGGGCGGTGGCGGTAAAAAAGGTGAGTACATCTACACCTATTCAGATGATGAGATGAAGCGCGTTACCGCTGATTTACGCAAGTCAGGTAAGAAGTGGAAAGAGCCTTTGCAGCGCTATAAAGGGCTTGGCGAAATGGATGCCGATCAACTGCGTGAGACAACTATGGATCCAGCAGCTCGAACCTTACGTCGAATCACAATTTCAGATGCGCAAGCGGCTGAAAATATGTTTGAACTCTTAATGGGTAACGATGTTGCCCCACGTAAAGAATTTATCTCAACCGCCGAAATCGATCGCGACCGAATCGACGCTTAAGTTTTAATCGATCGCAATTAGATCGAAATACTCTTCTTTCCAGAGATCTTCATCGCCATCAGGTAACAAAATCACGCGCTCTGGCTTTAGAGCAGCAACTGCGCCTTCATCGTGAGAAACCATGATGACCGCCCCTTGATATTCAGCGAGAGCGCCCAAGATCTCGGCACGTGATGCGGGATCTAAGTTGTTCGTTGGTTCATCAAGTAAAAGTACGTTGGCGGCAGATACAACAAGTGTGGCTAGAGCCAATCGAGTTCTTTCACCACCAGATAAAACTTTAACTGGCTTATGAACATCATCGCCGACAAATAAGAATGAACCTAAAACGTTACGGGCCTCTGGCTCACGTAGATCATCTTTGGAGGACATCATATTTTCTAAAATAGTGCGTTCGAAATCAAGCATTTCGTGCTCTTGCGCGTAGTAGC
>JBBQEE010000104.1:0-3809 GCA_038320375.1 Candidatus Nanopelagicales bacterium | reverse complement strand
GACCACTGGCTAAAAATGCACCAACAACTGCAAGGGAAGCACCAATAGTTAATATCAATGAGAGCCGATCGCCTTTTACAAAGAAGGCATATGAAACTGGTATCAGCGCGCTTAATCCACTGATCGGTGAAACAACACCCATGCGACCGGTAGAGAGTCCTGCGTATAAACAAATCATTCCAAGATAACCAAGGATTCCTGCAAAAAATCCAGGAATCAAATAACCGTTATCTCCAAAAGCTTCATTGGCAAATCCATTTGTTGCAATCGCAATTAACAAACCAAGAACTAAACCAATTGCCTGTGTGAGACCAAGAACTGCAATTGCTGGATGCTTCTTACTTAACTTACCCGCATGAAAATCAGCGGTGCCCCATAAAGCGCTAGAAAGTAAGGCTAGTATCGTTGCCACGCGGGCAAGGCTACCTCTTGCTCCGCCCCGCCTCCCACTTAAAACAGGCGTAATTCTTTAGAATTGGCTAGTGGATCTAACTCAATTGAATCGTATGGTTGAGCATTTACGTACTGCTACTCCACGAAGTGAAATTATTCTGGAAGAAGTTCCAGCTCCGCAGAAATTAGCAACCTACTCCTTCGCATTCACCGCTGATGTTTCTAACGGGCAATTGGGTGATGATGAAGATGAAATCGCATCAGGCCGTTTCGTTTTACTGCATGAGCCGGGTGGACAAGATACTTGGGAAGGCGAATTTCGCTGCGTCACTTTTCTTCGTGCAGATGTAGATGAAGCAATGCAAGAAGATCCGTTACTTCCTGAAGTTGGTTGGACTTGGTTGCTCGATTCACTTGCCGGCCTAAACTGCAATTTCAGTGCTCCCAGTGGAACTGTCACCCGTGTATCTAGCGCCTCTTTTGGAAAACTCTCCCCCCGTAATGATCAATCAGAAATCGAAATTCGCGCATCGTGGAGTCCAATAATTAAAGAGAGTACAGAAATGATCAACCATGTGATGGCTTGGTGCAATGTGCTTGGTGAGATTGCTGGATTACCACCAATTGCTGATGGAGTCTCTTCTATTTCATCTGCTCGCCGGCGCCCATAACGTATGGAAGAAAGGCAGATTGAAGAAAGGCAGATTGAAGAAATGCAGATTGAAGAGATAGATCCAGTTAGCACTGCAACTCCATTATTAGCACCCGCAAATGGTGTTCCATCAGTTATCGATACCGAATCGGCTTTTCAGGAGGCGTTAAAGGCGCTGGCTCGCGGGTCTGGTCCGTTCGCAGTGGATGCCGAACGCGCATCTGGATATAAATACAGCGCTCGAGCTTATTTAATTCAAATTAAACGTAATGGCGGCGGGTTGCATTTAATTGATCCGATTCCCTTTGGTCCCGGTCATCCGCTCTTTCTGGCACTAAATGATTTATTACAGAGCGATGAAGTTATTTTGCATGCGAGTACTCAAGATTTACCTTGCCTTCGCGAAGTAGGTCTTAATCCAAAACGCTTATTTGATACCGAACTTGGTGGACGAATTGCAGGTCTACCTCGTGTTGGTCTTGGTCCACTCTTGGAATCATTGATGCAGGTTTCGCTGGCCAAAGAGCATTCAGCAGTTGATTGGTCTCAACGACCACTGCCCCAAGATTGGCTTAATTATGCCGCCCTTGATGTTGAACTTTTAATTGAATTACGTGATCGGATTTATGAACTTCTAGAAAAATCTAAAAAGATTAAATGGGTCGAAGAAGAGTTTCAATCAATTTTAAATGCACCCGCCCCAGCCCCGCGGGTAGATCCATGGCGGCGTACATCCGGCATGCATAAATTAAAGAAACGTAATCAATTAGCGATAGTTCGTTCACTATGGATGATCCGTGTAGAATTAGCGCGCGAGGCAGATATCGCTCAAGGTCGTTTGTTATCAGATGCGGCGATCGTTGCAATTGCATCGTTGGCACCTGAGAAACCAATTAAAAATAAGAAGGATTTAGAACGAGCTCTGCGACCTATTGGATTGCGAGCGCGCTGGTTTGAAAATACTGCGACTTGGATTAGCGCCATCACTGATGCTTTGGCCCTCGATGAGGATCAGTGGCCACCGACTCGCACGGATTCAGATTCACTGCCACCGATCAAGGTTTGGCGAGAGCGTTTTCCAGAGCGATATGCCCCGTTGACTCACGCTAAAGCGCGCATTCAAGAGGCGGCTAATGAACTGGTGATTCCATTTGAGAATCTAATTACTCCTGAATACGTGCGACGCATTTGTTGGAACTCCCCCAAAGGCAAGGTAGAGGGCGCTCTAGAGGAATTAGGAGCGCGCCAGTGGCAGATTGCAGTTGTTGCACCGATATTAGAGGCTGCCTTGCTTGAGGTAGAGGCCTTGGAGGCGCCAGTTCTCGAAGGCGAGAACGATGAAGCGATTGAGCCGCAGGTACTGCCAACTTAACGGCGGCACAGTTCCCCAAATGACTACTGGCTAGTAACCTTTCTCCTACCTGAAGAGAAAGTGGCCACCCATGTCCGAAACTGTCGTATTAGTAGATGCCGTCCGTACTCCATTTGGCAAAGCGGGCAGTATGTATTCGGGTACTCGCGCTGATGACTTGATGGTGCGCGCAATGCGCGGGCTGCTAGAGCGTAATCCTAAAATTTCTCCAGCGGCGATAGAAGATGTTGCAATCGCAGCGGCAACTCAAACTGGAGATCAGGGGATGAATCTTGGTCGTAGCGTTTCATTGTTGGCAGGCCTACCAGTCACAGTTCCGGGTTACTCAGTTGATCGCTGGTGTGCGGGTGCAATGACAGCAATGACTTCACTTGCTGGTGCGATCTCTATGGGATCAATTGATATTGCAATTGCAGGTGGCGTTGAACATATGGGTAATCATCCAATTGGTGATGGTTTAGATCCCAATCCCCGATTCTTAGCAGAGAAAATTGTCGAGCAAGATGCACTAGCAATGGGCGCCACAGCTGAACGTTTGCACGATCGATTCCCACAATTAACTAAAGAGCGCGCAGATCGATTCGCTTACAACTCACAAATGAAAACTGCTGCTGCCTACGCTGCTGGAAAAATACAGCGCGATTTAATTCCTACCGCAGCGCGCATTCCTGATTTAGGTTGGTCAATTGCAACAGTTGATGAACCACCTCGCCCAACAACAACCATGGAAGGTTTAGCAACATTAAAAACTCCATTCCGTCCCGCAGGTCGTGTGACTCCCGGTAATTCATCAGGGTTAAATGATGGAGCAACTGCTGCAATTCTTGCTAGTGAAAGTAAAGCCAAAGAACTTGGACTTGGAATCAAAGCCAAGATGGTTTCATTTGCATTTGCCGGCGTTGAACCAGAAGTTATGGGTTATGGACCGGTACCAGCAACAATTAAAGCGCTAGCAAAAGCCGGGCTAAAAATTGAAGATATCGGAGCCTTTGAAGTTAACGAAGCATTTGCAGTTCAGGTAATTGCATTTCTAGATCACTTCGGTATTGCCGATGATGATCCCCGTGTCAATCCATTTGGTGGCGCCATCGCTGTTGGACATCCACTTGCCTCATCTGGAATTCGTTTAGCACTCAACTTAGCGCGTTCATTTGAAGAGCACTCAGAAGTACGTTACGGACTTACAACAATGTGTATCGGATTAGGTATGGGCGGTTCAATTATTTGGGAAAATCCACACTTCACTGGAGGTTCAAAGTAATGACTACAACTATTTCACTTCCAGAAGGTGCGCCAGAAGAAGTTATCACCCAGGCGCTAGTTCGCGAGATTGATATGGCTGCATTTGGATTTAAGGGAACTCTGGCACTCATTACTCTAGATAACGGGCTA
>JBBQEE010000103.1:0-3930 GCA_038320375.1 Candidatus Nanopelagicales bacterium | reverse complement strand
CAACGCGCCTGGATCTTTTAGGATCGCACTTATTTCAGGTAAAAGGTTTGCACTCATGTCCTTATTCTGCCTTAGCGCGGCTTATTCATGCGAATGGGATATCCCTGTGCGCTCAAGTAATTCTTTACATCACTGATTCGATGAACACCAAAATGAAAGACGCTCGCCGCGAGAAGCGCATTTGCTCCAGCATCAAGAGCTGCCGCAAAATCTTCAAGGGCGCCCGCTCCTCCACTAGCGATCAAGGGCACATGCGAGACGGCGCGAACTGCCTTGATCATGCCAATGTCATAACCTGCTCGTGTTCCATCAACATCCATTGAGTTAAGCAAAATTTCACCAGCACCGAGAGCGCAGGCTTTCTCTACCCAAGTTAGCGCGTCAAGTCTGGCACTTTCTCTTCCACCATGAGTTGTGACTTCAAAACCAGATTCAGTTCGTGCCCTACGCGCATCTATCGAAATAACTAATACTTGAGATCCAAAGCGATCTGCAATTTCGGAAATTAACTCAGGGCGAGCAATAGCCGAAGTATTTATAGAAACCTTATCTGCCCCTGCACGAAGCAAGCGATCAACATCGTCAACCGAACGTATTCCGCCTCCGACCGTAAGCGGAATAAATACTTGCTCTGCTGTTTTTCGTACGACATCTAAGGTGGTCTCACGATTAGAACTACTCGCGGAAATATCTAGAAAAGTTAATTCATCCGCACCTTCAACGTCATAGAGCGAGGCTAAGTCAACCGGATCTCCCGCATCAATCAAATTTGTGAAGTTAACTCCTTTTACAACTCGACCATCGGTCACATCCAAACATGGAATTATCCGAATCGAAAGTGACATTTATTGAGCACCCTTAGTAATAGCCAGAGCTTGCTCCAAAGTGAACGCACCCGCGTATAACGCTTTACCAACGATTGCGCCCTCTACTCCAATTACGTGCAATTGCGAGAGTGCGGCAATATCTGCCAACGATGAAATTCCACCACTTGCAACAACTGGCTTCTTTGTTACAGCACAGACTTCGCGCAATAGTTCTAAGTTTGGTCCTTGCAACGTTCCATCTTTAGTCACATCAGTGACTACGTATCGAGCGCATCCATCACGCTCCAAGCGCTCTAGGGTTTCAAAGAGATCGCCACCTTCCTTGGTCCAACCGCGCGCGGCTAAGACATGTCCACGCACATCCAGTCCAACTGCAATTCGATCTCCATGTTCGGCAATTATGCGCGCCGTCCAATCTGGATTTTCAAGTGCAGCGGTTCCCAAGTTAATTCGGCGACATCCCGTTGCTAGCGCACGCGTTAGCGACTCGTCATCTCTAATGCCTCCAGAGAGTTCAACTTTGATATCTAATTTTCCAATTACGTGGGCTAAGAGTTCACTATTGTCACCGCGTCCAAATGCCGCATCAAGATCTACCAAATGCAACCACTCAGCTCCGGCTGCTTGAAACTCCAGCGCCACCTCAAGCGGTGCACCGTAGATGCTTTCTTGGGCTAACTCGCCTTGAACCAAGCGAACCGCCCTGCCATCTTTAACATCTACAGCTGGAAGTAGTTCAAGATAGTTCGAGATCGTCATATTAGATTTACCCAATTCTGAATCAGAGTTAAACCAGCATCTCCAGATTTCTCTGGATGAAATTGTGTTGCGCAAATAGCGTCATCTTCCACCGCTGCTAAAAACTTTTCACCATATAAACCCCATGCCTGAGTTTTACCAACAGTCGTCTTTGCAGCATATGAATGTACAAAATAAAACGATTGATCTTCAATTCCTTTAAAGAGTTCTGAATTACCGCTGACCGTCACTGTATTCCAACCCATATGCGGCAAAATCGGTGCGCTCATTTTTGAAATGCTTTCTTGCCAAACTCCAACTCCCTGATGTAGAGACCCTTGCGCATGTTCGTCGCCATCACGGAAAAGTATTTGCATGCCGACACAGATTCCCAAAGTCGGTCTGGATTTAGCAACTCTTTCTCGGACAATAGCGTCACCACGAACTGAGACCAAGCCACGCATACACGAAGCGAAGGCTCCAACCCCCGGAACAACTAAACCACTGGCATTAAGCGCAGTTTCATAATCAGAAGTTATTACGACTTCGGCGCCACTGCCTTCAAATGCGCGTTGGGCAGAACGTAAATTTCCAGAACCGTAATCAAGTATTGCAATCACTTTTAAAGTGATCCTTTAGTTGAAGGAACTCCTGCGATTCCACCATCTAGCGAGACTGCATCGCGAAGCGCGCGAGCTACTGCTTTAAATTGTGCTTCAAAGACATGGTGTGCATTTCGTCCTTCAAGAACTCGAACATGCAGAGCGATGCGTGCTTCAGCAACGATTGATTCCCAGATGTGCTTTCCTAATGTGGTATCAAAGGTTCCAATTAATTCAACAATTTCGGGTTGACGATGTACTAAATATGGTCGCCCTGAAAGATCGACCGCTGCTTGAACTAAAACTTCATCTAGAGGAACCATCGCATCTCCAAAACGTCTGATTCCAATTTTGTCGCCTAACGCTTCACGTAGCGCTTGACCGAAGGCCAAAGACGTATCTTCTACCGAATGGTGAGAATCAACCTCAACATCTCCAATGGTTTTAACCGTTAAGTTAAAGCCTGAGTGCTTTCCAAGTTGAGCCAACATGTGATCAAAGAACGGAACACCGGTGTCAACCGAAATTTCACCAGTTCCATCCAAATTGAGTTCTACTATTACATGCGACTCTTTGGTTTTACGCTCTACACGGGAAGTTCTCATTTTCTCTCTCCATTTAATATTTCTTGCAGGGCATGAACAAATTTTAAGTTCTCGGCATCGTTGCCAATTGTCATTCTTAAGTGGGCTAATAATCCCACATCTCGAATAAGAACTCCGTGATCTAGCAGCTTCTGCCATAACTGATCAGCTGGCATTTGGAAACCAGTAAATAGGATGAAGTTGGCGCTGCTTGGAACCACAATCAGACCAAGAGCCTCAAGTTCTTTGACTACCGCCTTCCGTGAATCAATCAACCTATCTACATTACCTAGTAACTCATCTTGAAACTCCAGAGCCGCCGCAGCAGCAGCTTGAGTCAGAGCACTTAAGTGATACGGCAATCGCACCAATAAAGCGGCCCTAACAACTGCCGGATTGGCCACGAAATAACCAACCCGTGCGCCAGCGAATGCGAATGCCTTACTCATCGTACGAATGACAACCACGTTTGGATACTGGTTAATTAGAGTCACGGCAGAGATCTCGCTAGAAAATTCAGCGTATGCCTCATCCACTATTAAAAGGCCACCGACTGTCGCCGCGGCAACTGCCAACTCTTCAATTTCTGAAATTGCCATTAAAGTTCCAGTCGGATTATTTGGAGTAGTAATAATTGTTAGGCCTGGTTTAAGTTTGGCTATCTTTTCTTTTGCGTTAACTAGATCAACGCTAAAGTCTGAACACCTTCCACCATCCTGAAAATCCATTCCGACAACCTTGGCAATTATCGGATGCATTGAGTAAGAGGGAGTGAAACCGAGCGCTCCTGATTCCCCAAATGCTAGAAAGATACTTTGAATGATTTCGTTACTTCCATTAGCCGGCCAGATACTTTCGAGGTCAAACTTGGTCTGAGAAAGTTTATTTATAAACGTAGCCAGCAAACTTCGCAATTGAACGGCATCTCTATCTGGATAACGATTCAGTCTGAGACCCTCTTCGCTCACCCGCAGTGCAATAGCTTTAACTAGCGCTGATGATGGTGGGAACGGACTCTCATTAGTATTTAAAACTGCGTCGGCAGGCACCTGCGGTGCGCCATAGGGTGAGAGCGACGATAAATCTTTTCGTAACGGAAGCCAATCTGGCCAAATCTCTTGGCTCATAAATTTTCCAGACGGGCGGTCATCGCTTCGCCGTGTGCTGGTAAATCCTCTG
>JBBQEE010000102.1:0-3991 GCA_038320375.1 Candidatus Nanopelagicales bacterium | reverse complement strand
AAGAACTGCAGCCGTAAGTAGCGTCAGCGATAAGGAAACCGGGTAAACGCTCGGTCCAACTAATCCACGCAATCCGTAAAGCGCTCCTGATAAACCAGCAAATGTTGCCGAGACCATAAATACAAAAACTTTTTGCTTTGAAAAATTAACGCCGCTTAGCGCTGCGGCAGTTTCATTATCTCTAATCGAACGCCACATTCGACCAGTGCGCGATAAAAGTAAGTTAGAAGCAAGAAAGAGCGCTATCGCAGCAAAAGGAAGTGCGACATAAATTTGCCATTGCTCATACGTTGGTTCACCAAAAGTATTGGTAAACCAAATTGGTGGATAACCAACATCTACAGGTAAGCCCTCGTCACCTTTTAATAGCGAACCAAAACGATTAGCTAAAGTTGGAATTGCTAGCGCAATAACTAGCGTGGTTCCAGCAAGGTATGGACCAGTTAATCGCGCCGCAGCGACTCCAAGAAGTAGCCCCGCAAGAGCGGCACCCAAAATCGAAATCGGGATAGCAATCCAGAGCGTGATCGAATAATTTGTCATCAGCAGCGCAGTGCAATAGCCGCCAACTGCCATCAAGGCGCCTTGCCCGAGGGAGAGTTGGCCAGAAATTCCGGTTAGTAGCGTTACTGATAAAACGCCAATGAAGAGGATTAAAACTACTGCTAATTGAGATTGGTTATAGGCATCAAAAGTTCTGCTTGCAATGAGTGCCAAGAGAACGAAGAAAAGTGTTCTGATCAAACTTTTGCGAGCAATTGATTTCTTGATCTCTTTAGACACGGCGCGCATCCTTTGCTCCAAGAATTCCTCTTGGTCGAATGATTAAAACTAAGAGCAATACAGCGAGGATTGATAGAAATACATCTTCTGGAGATCCATAGAAGGATACAAACGAAATAACCATACCAACCAAGAATCCACCGATAACTGCTCCCACTGGGCTATCTAGGCCGCCAACAACTGCAGCAGTAAATCCAATAATTAAAACTAAATCCAATGTGTTCGGAGACAAGTTTGAAGTCGGTGTAATCAATAACCCGGCAAGTGATGAAGCAGCGCCAGAAAAGGCCCAACTCAAAGTGCGAGTGAAATTCGTTCTGATTCCACTTAACTTGGCTACTTCTTGATTGAGTGCAGTAGCACGCATTGCTAAACCCACACCAGTTTTCTGGAAAAAGAGCGAAGTCATCAAAAGAGTTGTTAAAACTATTCCGATTACAAAAACATCAAAAGAGGTAAATGGCATCACGCTATTTGCGATCGTAAATCCCTCTTGCGGATATGGCGCAGGGAAACCACGTTCTTCGGCCGCCCAGATAATTCCAGCAAGCGCTTGTAGTGCACCAAGAATTCCAAGTGATGCGATGACTGGAATTGCCGCTCTAATCGATTCGCTACTCAAGAATTCAGTTTTCTTTTTATTTGAAAGGGGACGTAAAACTAAAATATCTAACAGGCTTCCCATTACTGCGCCGACAATAATTGCAACAACAAATCCCAGCCAGTATGAATAACCATTTGAAATCAGAGTGGAAGCAATATAAGTACTAAACATTGCTTGACCCATCTGGGCGAAGTTAACAACACCTGCGCCACGCCAAACTATTACTAATCCTAAAGCGACCAATGCATAGATAGCCCCACGAGAAGTACCCGAAAATAGTGCTGCTAGAAATGTATCCATTAATACCCCAAATATGCTGCGCGCAAAGTTGCATCAGCTTTTAACTCTGATGCAGGACGATCTGCGACAACCTTTCCTAGTGCAAGCAAGACGCCGTGATCGGCGACCCCCAGTGCGGTATTTGCATTTTGTTCAACCAATAAAACGGTTAGACCTGTAGTGCGACAAAGAATATTAATAGTATCGATTATCTGCTCTACGACTAGCGGTGCTAATCCGAGTGAAGGCTCATCTAGGAGCAATAACTTTGGGCGAGAAACAAGTGCGCGACTTATTGCCAGCATTTGTCTTTCACCGCCAGATAGAGTTCCGGCCAATTGATTGCGGCGCTCTTTCAGGCGTGGAAATAACTCAAACATTTCTGTTTGTGCAGCAAGGACATCACCTTTAAATTTTCTTCTGCGAAAGAGCGAGCCCATCGCAATATTTTCTTCAACACTCAACTCGGAGATAACTGAGTGCCCTTCAGGAACATGGGCTATTCCAGTCCGCACAATATTTTCGGGCCTCATTCCAAGCAGGGATTTTCCAAGCCAAGATATTGAACCACTCGATGGTGTTTCCAGACCCGAAATAGTTCGAAGCAGGGTGCTCTTGCCCGCTCCATTTGCTCCAATTACCGTGGTTATCTTTGATTCAGCAGCCGTAAAGGAGACCCCATCTAGGGCAATAACTGATCCAAAACTTGTTACTAAATTTTTAACTTCAAGCATCGCGACCACCTAATTGGTCAGAGCCAGATTGGCTTGAGGTTCCGAGGTAGGCGGCAAGGACAGCTGGATCGCGTTTTACAACATCAAAAGTTCCACTAGCAATTACTTTTCCAAAATTTAAAACATAAACTTGATCCGAAACTTCTCCAATAAAATCAACATGATGTTCGACAATTATAATTGCGCATTTTTTCTTGAGCTGTTTTAGCAATTCTGCAAATTTGTCGATGTCATCTTGACCTAAACCAGCGGCAGGTTCATCCAGTAATAAGATTTTTGGTTCTGAGACTAGGGCTCGTGCAATTGAAATTCTCTTAGTCTCTGGGTAAGTCAAATCTGAAGGTGATTTATCCGCAAGTGCAAGCGCTCCGGCCCATGCCAGTGCATCCTCTGCTTTTCTTCTTAATTTTCTTTCAGATTTACCAGATAGTCCTAAAAGATCTTTAAAAAAGTTGGAGCCGCTTTGAATATCCGCACCCATCATTACATTTTCAATTACCGAAAGTCCGCTAAATAAACCCACGCCTTGCAGCGTTCTGCTTATGCCAAGTCCAGCAAGTTCATAACTTTTTGGCCAATCCATATTTTTTCCATTTATTGAAACTTTTCCCGAATCAGCAGAAACTAGCCCGGCAATTGAATTGAAAAGAGTGGTTTTCCCTGCACCATTAGGACCTATTAATCCAACAATTGTGTTTGGGGCAACATCAAGAAAGACATCATCGAGCGCCGTAAGCCCACCAAATTTAACTACGAGATTGGAAATTGAGAGAACGCTAGATGTGCTCATGGTTCGTAAATTCTAGGCACTCTTGGACCAATTCGTGTGACAACCTCATAGTTAATTGAGCCTGATGCGCTGGCCCAATCATCGGCTGTGAACTCACCGCTCTCACCCGTCCCGAAGACTGTTACTAAATCACCAGAAACTGCCGTGCTATCCGGACCTAAATCAACCACGAATTGGTCCATTGATACTCGTCCGATTATCGGAGCGCGCTTGCCGTCGACGAAAATGCCAGCGTTTTTAGCAATACGTGGAATTCCATCCGCATATCCCATTGCAACTACACCAAGTTTGGTATTTCGTTCTGTAAATTCCGTTGCGCCATATCCAACAGGACTTGCAGCTGGTACATCTTTAACTAAATACAACTGCGCACGTAAAGTCATAGCTGGTTTTAAATTGAGACTTTTTGAACTCCCTAGTGTTTTCATATCTGGACTCAATCCATACATCGCAATTCCGGTTCGCACCATGTCGTATGCCGATGGTTGATCGAGCAAAGTTGCTGCTGAATTTGAGAGATGGCGAATTAAATTGGTATATCCGAGTGATTCAAGAGTTGCTACCATTTTTTTAAATCTATTTCGTTGTTCTAAATTCTGCGCTTCGCTTGGTTCATCTGCCCGAGCAAAGTGTGAAAATATTCCTACAATTTCCATCCCCTGAAAATTCTGTGGATCTAATTCACTCCACTCATTTAAAAAACCACCACGCGTCATTCCGGTATCTACTTCTAAATGCACTCGAGGTCGCTTTGTGCCTGCAACCTTAGAAATCTCACTTAAGGCCATAATCGAAGCGGCA
>JBBQEE010000101.1:0-4107 GCA_038320375.1 Candidatus Nanopelagicales bacterium | reverse complement strand
AAGCAATACTTAGGGCAGATCGATGATTCACTAGCCCGCGGACTTATTTGGGCTTCACTTTGGGACTCAACTCGCGATGGCGAACTTGCAGCACGTGAATACATCACTATTGCGCTAAATGCCCTCAAGGGTGAATCAGATATTTCAATGATCACTGCAACTCTGATGCAGATAGACACTGCAATTTGGGCATACGTTGCCCCAGCAAATCGTGATGCGCTTCGCCTTACAGTTGCAAACGCTGTTGAAGCGCTGCTCGATGGGTCTGCTTCAGGTAGCGATAGCCAATTGCAATATGCGCGAGCATTTGTAAATAACGCTGTCACTCCGGCGCAATTTGCTCGCTTGAAATCGATGTTGGATGGATCAATTAGCGGCTTAACTGTTGATGCTGAACTTCGTTGGTACATATTTATCTGTGGCGTAAAGCGCGGAATCTTTGGCCCTGCCGAAATCGAAACCGAATCAGAGCGCGATAAGACCGCTCATGGAAAGCAGTACAACGCTTATTCATATGCTGCGATTCCGACTCGTGAAGCAAAAGCTGTCGCATTTAAATCGGTTACAACTGATGACCTAAGCAACACCATTCACTCTTACAAGTGCCGTGGTTTCAATGAGAGTATTCACGGAGAAATCTTGGAAGGATTCGTTGACAGTTACTTCGCAGCGATTCTGGAAGTTTGGGCAACTAAGGGCTATGAAATTGCTGAAACGACCGCGACGCTAACTTTCCCAACTTGGGCAATCAGCGAGGCAACAGTTTCTAAGGCGCAACATTGGCTTGATGTGACCGGTAAAGATGCAGCTAATTCGTTGCGTCGTTCGGTTGCTGAAGGTCGCGATGCAATGACTCGTGCGCTTAAAGCTCGCGCAGTTGATGCACGACCATAACGATCAAAATAATGTGAGAAAGTAAAAAACTACTCGATTGTTGTGATTACAGAGTCTGTACTCTTGGCCTTTTTGCGATCTCCAGTGAGGGCATAAACCAGTACTGAAATCAGCACGAAGGAAACCACTGGCGCGGCAAAGAAGTAAGCAAATGTTTCGACTCTGGTTAAGCCTTCACCTGCAACGGTTCCATCTTCTACATTGCCTTGAGAAAAGCGCTGGATTGCTGATGCGAAGTTCATGAACATGGCTCTAACTCTAAAGGAATTATGCGGTGGCGGCTGCCACACCGAATGGCTCTAAATATTGCAACCATCGACTATCGGTGCGACCGGTTCCAAGAATTCTCCATGCAGCACCAACTGGTTCACGCGGAAGAGAGCGAAGTTTCCAACCCATCTCTTTTAGTGGCTTATCTGCTTTCAGGTGATTGCACTTGTGACAGGCAGAAACAACGTTTTCCCAATTGTGTCCGCCGCCACGAGAGCGCGGAATCACGTGATCGATTGATGTCGCTGGCGCTGAACAATAAACACATCGTCCACCATCGCGCGCAAAAATCGCACGACGTGAGAGCGGCACCGCATGACGATAAGGAATCTTTACAAATTTGTTTAAACGGATAACTGATGGAAGTTCCATCTGACCTTGCGTAAAACGTAATACACTTCCGGATGACTCGATCATGGTTGCACGAGTATTAAGAACAAGCAGCAGCGCACGACGTTCTGTTACAACACCTAGTGGTTCGTAGGTGGCGTTCAAAACTAATGCCCGTGACATCTCTTCCCCAGTTCAGGGCGCATATCTGGCGTGCGCCGATTGGTTTATCTTGCACTAATTTGCTGGGGTTTGCGCTATTTAAAGGTCAATTTCAGGTAAAGAATTAGTTAGAGTTTGGGCTGTGAGCGAGCAAACCCGAAATATTCTGGAATGGCTAAGTGGCGCCCCACTCCGCGTATTTATAGTCCTTGTCGCTGCATGGGTTGGAAACTTTATTGGCCATCGCGCTATAGATCGTGCGGTTTTGAAATTAGCAACAACTGATCTCAAACCTGGTCCTCGCATTGTTAAACGGCAAGCTGAAAGAGCTAAAACAACTGGTTCGGTTTTAAACTCGATTTTGAAAGCAGTTATTTGGATTATTGCTCTTGGAATGATCCTTGGCGAATTTGGATTTAACCTTGGCCCAGTAATCGCATCCGCTGGAATCGTTGGTGTTGCAATTGGACTTGGCGCGCAAACTTTGGTGCGCGATATTTTATCCGGAATCTTTATGTTGATTGAAGATCAATACGGCGTAGGTGATGAAATCAAAGTCTTAGAGATTGAAGGCGTAGTTGAAAAAGTTGGGCTGCGAATCACGACAATTAGAGATAAGTCAGAAACGCTTTGGTATGTCCGTAACGGTGAAATATTAGTTATTGGAAACCGTTCACAAAAGAGTTAAAAAGAATTAAAGGGTGTTAACCATTCCCTCGGCCGCCATCTGTAAATAACCTTCTAATTGTTGGCGATGGCCATCTTCCATATCCATGCCTGCCAGTGCAACGCTCATGCAATTTAGCCATGCATCACGGGCAGCAGGATTGATGTAAAAGCCCGCATGGCGCATTCGTAATCGTGGGTGACCGCGTTCTTCTGAATAAGTAGTTGGTCCACCCCAATATTGTTCTAAGAAAGTTTTCAAACGTATCGCCGCGCCCTTCATATCATCAGGTGGATACATAGGCGCCAAGATTGGATCACTTGCTACTTGGACATAGAACTGTGAAACGAGATCACTGAAGAAGACTTCTCCCCCGACCTCTTCATAGAAGGTACTCATGACTTAATTTTAATCGACATACCTGCTAAAACAAGAACAGGAATTGCTGCAATGGTGCAGAGCCAACCGTAAGAAAGCGTTCCGATAATTACACCCGCAATAGCGCCCCCGCCAGCCCCCGCCAGATTCATAACTAAATCACTTGCACCTTGGGAGGAAGTTCGAAATTCATCAGAAACACTTTCAGATAGAAGTGCTGAGCCTGCAATCAAAGTGCATGACCAACCTAGCCCCAAGAGAAATAAACCAATGCCCAACGTGATCGCATCATCAGCTCTGGCAAGCCCAGAGACAATTGTTGAAATCAATAAAATTACTAAGCCCACTTGAATCACAACTTTACGACCGAATCGATCGCTGAGAGATCCTACGATTGGCGAAAATGCATACATTCCAAGAATATGAACGCTAATGACTAAGCCGATTACCGTCAAAGTTACATCAACATGGGCCATGTGAATCGGCGTCATCACCATTACGGAAACCATTGCTACGTGACCGATTGCAATGGAAAGGATTGCAAATAGAGCAGATGGATTCTGGCGAATGTGTGAAAGCGCTCTCTTGGTTGATCCCTTCGCGCTCTTAATTGATTGAACCGAGCTAATTACTAAATATGGATCTGGTCTTAGAAAAATAATTACGACTAACGCCGCTAAAAACAAAGTAACTGCTGAGATCAAATATGGGCCAACTAACACAGGTAAATCAAATAGTTCGGCTAATTTGCCTGATGGCTCCATCAAGTTAGGTCCAGCAACTGCGCCAATAGTTGATCCCCAAACCACAAAAGAAAGTTGTTTGGATCGAGAAGCATCAGTTGCCAGATCTATTGCTGCGAATCTCGCTTGATATCCGGCTGCCGAGGCCGCACCGACTAAAAATGTTCCAATCAACATAAATGAAACGCTTCTAGTGGCCCCACCAATAATTGCAAAGACAGAACCAATGATCCCTGCAACGTAACCCGTAGATAGCGCTAAGCGACGACCACCCTTTGCAGTCAATCGGGCTAAAGGAAGTGCCAACGCTGCCGCACCGAGTACCGCACTGGTCTGAGCTAGCCCCGCTAATGATTCTGATTTGGTAATTGAGGAAACCAGAAGTGAGCCCGCGGCGACAGTGCCTGCGACGCCAACCCCATTCAGCACCTGGGCAGCAGCGAGAGTTCTTATTACTTTGCGTTGCAGTTGAGAATTTGGCACTAATTACTTTCCTGGTACTTGGCTAAGAATTCAAGTTCCTTATCATGCAGCGGTCGGGATTTCTTGGTCTCTAGTGAGACCGCAACTTGAACGGTTCGCACATTTGCAAATACTTTTTCACCATCTGAAATGACAAAGAGCATATTGAAAGAACTATTGCCGATTTTCTCAACTGAAATC
>JBBQEE010000100.1:0-4161 GCA_038320375.1 Candidatus Nanopelagicales bacterium | reverse complement strand
CGCGCTCTACGCTTCACTTATTGTTTCGGGTCTACTAACGATAATTCGGTTAGCTAAGAGAGACACAATTCAGCATGCGATGTCAGGGTTGATCGGTTCACTAATCTGCGCTTGGTTTGCCAATAGAACTGGAAATGCCAGCGATCTTTATCTTCCGAAATTGTTAACTAACCTTGGCTACGGATCGGTTTATTTAATCGCCAATCTAGCGGGATGGCCGATTTTGGGACTGCTACTTGGTCCAATTTTAGGTGAGAATTTATCTTGGCGAAAAGATCCCATTCGTGCGCGAGCCTATAAACGTGCCAGTTGGCTTTGGGTAGGAATGTTCTTCATCAGAATTGCAGTGCAATATCCAATTTACCGAAGTGGAAATGTTAATTTACTCGGAACGGTAAATCTGGCAATGGGATACCCACTTTTTATTGCAACCGCATATGGATCTTGGATGATTCTAAAAAACGTACCAACTACAAAAATATCTAGTTAGCAATAAAGCAGGATTTAATTAAATCTTCAGCCACTGCTGATGCGACAAAAAGTAATTCATCCCCAGCGCTAAATACATCGGTCGGAGTTGGTGTTATTACACGTCCATCGCGAACAATTGCCGCGAGAGATGCGTCATCCGGCAGTTCTACCTCTTCGACGGTCTTTCCTATACAGAATGAATTATCTGGCAGCGTAAGTTCGACCAAGTTTGCTTGACCTTTTCGGAAAGAGAAGAGACGGACAACATCTCCGACACTTACCGCTTCTTCAACTAAGGCCGAAATAATTCTTGGAGTAGAAACCGCCACATCCACGCCCCATGAACTATCAAAGAGCCATTCGTTCTTTGGATGATTTATGCGAGCCACCACTCGTGGAACTCCGTATTCAGTCTTTGCCAAGAGAGATGCCACTAAATTTACTTTGTCATCACCAGTTGCGGCTACTAAAACCTGACATGAACTGAGCGCTGCCTTATCTAATGATGTAACTTCGCAGGCATCGGCCATTAACCATTCAGCATCAGGTACAGATTCGAGTTTAAGTGCTTTAGGGTCACGATCTATTAGAAGAACTTGATGTCCATTATCTAGAAGCTCGCGAGCGATAGCGCGTCCAACATTTCCAGCTCCAGCTATTGCAATTCTCATGAATGATCCTCTGGTGAACGTGCCAAAATTTCTTCGACTTTTTTAACATCTTTATCAAGCACTGTTATGTGAAGTAAATCGCCTTCTTGCAAAACCGTATGTTCATCTGGAATCAGCCCTTCAGCGAGACGAGTTAAAAATGCAACTCGCGCCGAAACCGTTCCCTCAATTTCAAAAATCGGACGGCCAAACCAATCTACATGTGGGTGCATCTCACATAACTGGATCGTGCCTGTGGCATCATGCCACTCAGAACGTGAACCCTCTGGAAGTAAGCGACGAAGGATTTGATCAGTTCCCCAACTAACAGTTGCCACGGTTGGAATTCCTAAGCGTTGATAGATTTCAGCGCGGCCAGGATCATAGATTCGTGCGACTACATTGGCAACGCCATAAGTTTCGCGCGCAACACGAGCCGCTAAAATATTTGAATTATCACCATTACTTACGGCAGCGAAAGCATCAGCGGTCTCGATTCCAGCTTCTAATAAAGTGTCACGATCGAATCCAACACCAGCAACGGTGCGACCTTTAAAATTTGGAGGAAGGCGGCGAAACGCTTCACGTGATTGATCAATAATGGCGACTGAGTGTCCTGCCGCTTCGAGTTCGGTAGCTAATGAAGAGCCGACTCGGCCGCAACCCATAATTACTACGTGCATAAGTATTAACTTACACCCTTAGGCTTACCTTTATGACAATTGAGAGCGCCAGCCAGCAGAAGCCAGATCGAAAAGATGGGCTAGCAGTTGGGGATCGCGCAATTGTAAGTATCGAGAAAATCGCTCATGGTGGCCATTTTATCGCCCGCCATTTAGGAGCAGTCATTTTTGTTCGTCATGCAATTCCGGGTGAAGAAGTTGAGATTGAAATAACTAGCGTTGGTAAATCCTTTAATCGTGCTGATGTCACGAAGGTAATTTCCGCATCTGCTGATCGAGTAAGCGCGCCGTGTATTTATGCCCATAGCGCAGGTTGTGGTGGATGCGATTTTCAACATATTTCGCTAAAACGACAGCGAGATTTAAAAAGTGAGGTCATTACCGAACAATTTTTACGGATTGCCAAGAAAGAGTTGGTTGTTAAAGTCGAAGAAGTTGGAGCTGCGCTTGGATATCGGACTCGCTTCAGCGCCGTAACAACGCGAGATGGAGCGCTCGGTTTTCGCCAAGCGCGTAGCAACAAGACAATTCCAGTGAGTGATTGTCGAATTTTGCAGCCTGAAATGAAATTTAGTGAATTGCAATCTAGACGTTGGAAAGGGGAGATGCGAGTAGAAGTATCGCTCTCAACTACGGGTGAGCGAACTATTGCAACTGGATATACGCGTGATGATTCGCCAGTTCGAACGAGTGAGGGACCAGATGTCGCGCACTATGAAGTAAATGAAATTGGGCTTGAAGTATCTCAGAGGTCTTTCTGGCAGAGCCATAAGGATGCGCCAACACTCTTATCCCAAGTGTTAATTGACTTTGCCAAAATTAAAGAGACCGACCATATTTTGGATTTATATGGTGGGGTTGGATTGTTCACTTCTCAATTAATGAATTTAATAGGGGAATCAGGAACTATTGATTTAGTCGAAGGTAGCAAAATTGCTACCACTGATGCACAACGCAATTTTTCAGAAGATAGCCGGATCAAAGTTCATCTAGGTGATGTCGAGAAGATCCTGCCCCGATTTTCAATTGCAGATGTAATTGTTCTGGATCCGCCACGCGAAGGAGCTGGCAAGAGCGTTGTTGAATCGATGATTGCGCTATCGCCAAGAGCGATTGTTTATATTGCCTGTGACCCCGCTGCTCTGGCGCGAGATACCGGGTATCTCGAATCGGCGGGGTATTTACTCACCGAAATTCGAGCCTTTGATCTCTTTCCCATGACGCAACACATCGAATCGGTTGCGCTATTTACGCCGATTAAGGTATCTTGATATCAAGATAAAAAGTAAAAGGGATGAGCGATGAGTAAAAATTCATTAGGCGCTAAAACAAAACTTTCTGTTTCTGGAAAAGATTTCGAAATCTTTGAAATCTCCAAAGTAGATGGCGCTGCGACTCTTCCATTCTCATTAAAAATTCTGCTTGAGAACTTGCTGCGAACTGAAGATGGCGCGAATATAACCGCGGACCATATAAAAGCTTTGGCACAGTGGGATCCAGCGGCAGAACCTGACACTGAAATTCAATTTACGCCAGCACGAGTAATAATGCAGGACTTCACTGGTGTTCCTTGTATCGTTGATTTGGCAACTATGCGTGAGGCGATTGTTGAACTTGGCGGAGACCCAGCCAAAGTTAATCCGCTGGCACCAGCCGAACTTGTTATTGATCACTCGGTTATTGCTGATTTCTTTGGTACTACAAATTCATTTGAAAAAAATACTGATGTTGAATATGAGCGAAACCGTGAGCGCTATCGCTTCCTGCGCTGGGGTCAAGGTGCCTTTGATGAGTTCAAAGTTGTGCCACCAGGGACTGGAATTGTTCATCAGGTAAATATTGAATTCTTAGCGCGAGTTGTAATGACTCGTACTATTGAGGGAACGCTTCGCGCATATCCAGATACTGTTGTTGGAACTGATTCACACACCACTATGGTCAACGGACTTGGAGTTCTTGGTTGGGGAGTCGGCGGAATTGAAGCCGAAGCAGCACTTCTTGGACAACCAGTTTCGATGTTAATTCCTCGCGTCGTTGGATTTAAACTAAGTGGAGCTCTACCTGTAGGTACAACTGCCACAGATATGGCGCTAACAATTACTGAAATGCTGCGCAAGCATGGAGTCGTTGGAAAATTCGTGGAGTTCTATGGTCCCGGCGTTGTCGCGGTTCCGATGGCTAATCGTGTAACTATTGGAAATATGAGTCCAGAATATGGATCGACTTGTGCAATTTTCCCAATCGATGAAGAGACTTTAAATTATTTACGTTTAACTGGTAGAAGCGATGATCAAGTTGCACTGGTGGAGCAATATGCCAAGAAGCAGGGAATGTGGCATGACCCATCAGTGAGCCCA
>JBBQEE010000099.1:0-4168 GCA_038320375.1 Candidatus Nanopelagicales bacterium | reverse complement strand
CGCCCAGTTAAGTGTGAATATTCAAGTAAGCGTGCATCGGGTGCGGGTGTTCCGGCAACACCGGGAAGTGTCATACCTAGCGCTTCGGCCATCGAAGCCATTGTTGAAGCGGTACCCATTGTGTTGCAGTGACCTTTACTTCGAACCATTGCCTTATCGGCAGAATCAAAATCTTCTTGAGTCATCTTTCCGGCACGAACATCTTCGCTATATTTCCAAACGTCGGTACCACAACCCATATTTTGACCACGGAATGCGCCGTTTAGCATCGGACCGCCCGGAACAATAATTGCTGGAAGGCCTGCAGATATTGCACCCATGAGAAGTGCGGGGATTGTTTTGTCGCAACCACCGAGAAGGACTACGCCATCAATTGGGTTGGCACGAATTAATTCTTCAGTTGCCATCGCTGCCATGTTTCGCCACAACATTGCTGTTGGACGCATTAAAACCTCGCCTAAACCAATCATTGGCATATCAAGAGGAACTCCACCAGATTCCCAAATACCATTTTTTACACTCTGTGCTAATTCACCCAAATGCATATTGCAGGGATTAAAGTCAGAAGCAGTATTAATTACTGCAATCTGTGGCTTCTCGCCAGTGAACGCTGAATCAGGATTACCTCGGCGCATCCAAGATCTATGAATAAAACTATTCTTCGGATCTCCTTGATACCAGTGTGAACTACGGAATCTCTTTTCAGTCATAGTTAATTATAGTTTCTTACTGCGCTCCGCGGGCAACTACGTTGGAAATTCCTTCACCTCTGGATAATTTATCTAATTGCGCCTCGATTAGTCCTCGACAGCGAGGTTCAAATGCGGTGCTATCTCCGCCCACGTGAGGGGCAATCAAAAGATTCGGCGCCTTCCATAGTGGATGATCCTGCGGTAGCGGTTCCGGATCGGTCACATCAAGTGCGGCATAAATGCGTTTTGAATTTAATTCCGCCAGTAGGGCCTCAGTATCAATGATCCCACCGCGGGCGACGTTAACGATTAACGCCCCATCTTTCATCAGAGCTAGACGTTCTTTATTGAAAAGTTTCTTACTATCTGCATTGAGAGGCAGAATTAAAATAACGATATCGAGTGATGGCAAATGAGTATCTAACTCAGAGATCTTTATCGATCCATCTGACCCAGAACGAGTAAAAGGAATCACTTCAACAGCAAAGCCAGAAAGATTTTTTGCAACCGTTTTTCCAATTGAACCGTAGCCAATTAAGCCAATTTTGCTATCGCTAAAGGAGGTATAGCGCTGATGCGCCCATTCGCTTTTATCTTGGGCGCGAATAAAATCCACAAAGCCGCGGCGCGAGGCGATCGCTAGTCCTACAGCTAACTCAGCAGTTGAATCATCATGAACTCCAGATGCGTTAGCGAGAATCAATCCTCCGCGCATGAATTCAAGTGCATCTTCATATCCAGCATTAGGCATTTGTAAGTATTTTAAATTCGGCATCTTATTTACATATTCCAGTGCTTTTCTGCCACCAAAATAAGTAGGTGCGTAAAAATTAATTTCAGACAAATCTGATGTCGCAAGTGGGTGAGTTGATTCAGATCTAAGCTCTACGCCACTGGGAACTTTCAAATCCGGCCATTGAGACCAAGCAATGATTTTCATAGTCAAAATTTACCATTTAGTGACCATATATATTGCTAAATAAAAATTACTAGATACAGTTTCCTATGGCAAAAAGTAAGCGGCAGTTTCCAGATGTGAAGTATTTTTTTTCACTCATTGACTGGAAACTCCCGTCAGTTCACAGAACTTCAAGTAAAGTTGCAAGCGCTCAAAATATTGAAGATTTAGCTACCATCGCAAAAAGTAATGTGCCACAGGTGGTTTTTGATTATGTTGAAGGTGGAGCCCATACTGAACAAGGTTATGTGCGTTCACGAAACGCTTATAGCCGAGTTCAGTGCAACGCTCGAATATTGCGAGATGTTTCAAAGGTAGATCCCAGTGTTGAAATATTTGGGAAGAAAGTTGATCTACCAATTATTTTTGCTCCTACTGGATACACCCGCTTTATGTATCACGTTGGTGAACCAGCGGTTGCTGAAGTTGCTGATGCAAATAATTTAATTTATTCACTCTCTACAATGGGAACAACTAGCCCAGCCGAACTCGCTGTGGCGGTTCCAAATGTGCGTCGTTGGTTTCAGCTCTATGTGATGCAAAATCGCGCCGATAGTTTGGGAATTATTCAGCAGGCGAAAGAAAACGGATTTGAAGCGCTGATTTTGACTGTAGATACTCCAGTATCAGGATATCGATTACGCGATTTAAGAAATGGTTTAACTATTCCGCCAAGAATCAGCCTAGGCACCGTGGCGGCAATTGCCCGCAAACCTATGTGGTGGATTAATTTAATAACTACAAAGAAGTTGGAATTTGCTGCTTTTCGCGGATGGGATAAGCCATTATCGGAACTCGCTGCTGCAATTTTTGATCCGGCAACCGAATTTAAAGATGTGCAATGGTTGCAATCTGTTTGGGATGGCCCAATTATTGTTAAAGGCGTTCAAAACGTTGAAGACGCAAAACAATTGGCAAAACTTGGCGTGCAAGGAATCATTCTTTCGAACCATGGTGGTCGTCAGTTAGATCTTGGGCCTACTCCGCTTGAACTGCTGCCTGATGTAGTCGCTGCAGTTGGCAAGAAAATAGATATTTATATTGATGGTGGCGTTATGTCCGGCCAAGATGCCTATGCAGCCGTTGCCATGGGAGCGAAGGCAGTTTTAATCGGGCGTGCCTATTTATACGGTGTAATGGCTGGTGGTCAGGTTGGAGTTGAACGCGTTATTGAATTAATGCGCCGGGATTTTCTAAATGTTATGGCTCTCTGTGGAGCCCGAAATATAAAAGAAGCCCAAGAAATTGGCGCAGTCCTTAGAGATAAGTAATGGGTGGCGACTTCAATGAAACTACAGAATGAACATATATTTGTAACTGGTGGAGCATCGGGCATTGGAGCGGCAATTGTTCGTGAGGCTGCTGAAAATGGTGCCCGTGTATCTTTCTGCGATATCGATGTAAGTACTGGTGAAAAGTTTGCGAACTCTTTAAAAGATGAAGGTTTTGAAGTTTTATTTCATGTTGGGAATGTAGGAAATTTTGAATCACTCAGTGCTGCACATGCAGCGGCAGTAAAAGAATTTGGGGACGTTACAGGCTTAGTAAATAATGCTGGGCGTACAAGTTTTGCTGATGCTGTTGAAATGACTGAAGTTGAGTTTGATGATTTCATGGCAGTGGATTACAAATCAGTCTGGTTTGGTGCAAAATTAGTTTTAACTGGGATGCGTAACGCTAAGAGTGGCTCAATAGTTAATCTGTCTTCGATTCATGCTCGCTTAACTTATCCAAATTATTTTCCTTATGCCGGAGCAAAAGCGGGAATTATTGGCTTAACTCGTAGCCTTGCCTTAGACGAAGGTAAACATAACATTCGCGTTAATTCGATACTTCCCGGATATGTATTAACCGAAATGGTTGAGGGCCACTTTGCAAAAAATCCAGGAACACGAGAAGCAGCTGTTGCTAATCAACCTTTGGGACGAATGGCACAACCTGCTGAAGTTGCTAAGGTCGTTACATTCCTGCTTTCAGAAGATGCATCTTTTGTTTCTGGTGCTGATTGGGTTGTAGATGGTGGTTTTAGTTCGCGCTTTGCCTAGTTAGGCCAATGATGTGCGATACGGTCTTTTAGAAAGTTTGCGCTAGCGACCATTTGTTCCATGCCATCAACGCCATCTTCGATTGAAACCCAGCCATCAAATCCCACTGATTTAAGAATTGTAAATATTGCATCGTAATCATTAAGTCCTTTGCCAATGACTCCATGCTTAAAGAAGGAAACATAACCTGCACTGCCACCTTCTTTACTACGCAGTTCTTCAATTGAACCGCCTGCCAAATAGCGGTCACTAGCTCCGACGGTAAGAACCCTATGTTTTACTGCTTCTAGCAGTTCTAGAGGTTCTTCGCCAGCAGCAATCGCATTTGATGGATCAAACTGCACTCCAAATATTGGGGAATCAATACGTGATACTAATTCGATAAATACATCTGACATCTGTGCGAACTCTGGTTCGGTCCAGAAATCATCCTTGTAATGGTTCTCAATCACTAAAGTAATATCTTCTTTTTC
>JBBQEE010000098.1:0-4204 GCA_038320375.1 Candidatus Nanopelagicales bacterium | reverse complement strand
CATTCCACGACCGGTGTAACGCTTTGCTAGCGAAACTACCAAACGTAAGTTGGCTTCTAGTAAGTGGTTCTTAGCGCGCTTGCCATCTTCAACGATCCATTCCAATTCGCGCTTTAACTTCTTCTCCATTCTCTTATCTTCTTTAAGTTTTTCTTCAGCAAATAAGCCAACTTCAATACGTGTGGCTAGTTCTACTTCGAGTTCAGCATTAAGTAGCGCTACTCTACCAATCTGCTTTAGATAATCTTTCACTGGGTCAGCGGTAGCACCTGCAGTCATAACGGTCTGCGCTGGAGCATCATCTTCTTCGGAGGCCTTAATAGTGAAGGCATTCTCTTCATTTCCTGATGATTCTTCAGCAAGATTTACAACGCGAGGCTGATTGCCTTTATCTTCGGATTCGGTATTGATGATGTCTGTTACTGATGCGATTAAAGTTTCGACATCTTCAAGTTCAACTTCTTCAACAACAATTTCGTTGCCTTCATCATCTAAAACGACCGCGGTCTTAGCGCCCTTAACTTCGGCAACTGCAACTGGCTTTGGCTCTTCCTTTGGCGCAATCATTGCCAGTTGCGCTTTAGTGAGTACGCGTGATGGAGTGCCGAGTCCAGCTTTGTAAGCCTTCTCTGAATCTGCAGCAATTGAAGCATCTAACTGGCGCGCTTCTTGAGCAAGTGCAATAAATTCTTTCTTAACTACGCTGCGATAATTTTTTATTCCGCTAGCTTCTAGTTGAAAGACAATTTCATCATGTCGTGCAACCGCATTTTTTAGATCCACAATCTGTTGGATCTCGCTGACGGTTAGATCTTTCTTCAGCGCAACTTTTACTGGCTTGACTGGCTTGACTGGCTTTACCGGCTTTGGTGGAGCAACTTTTTTAACTGGCTTGGCAGCAACTTTCTTTGCTGGTGCTTTTTTTACAGCAGCTTTTTTAGCAACAGGTTTCTTGCTTGCAACTTTTTTTGCATCAGTCCTGCTTGTCTTAGCCTTGTTTTTGAGCGCGCTCGTAGCAGCCACAATTATCCTTTGGTTTTTTGTGAACTACTTTCGAAACTTTTGCTTCGAACTGTTCACTGCACTGTCTATATTATACTCAGCGCTTGGCGGATTGCTGCGCCAACTGACTCAGATTCGACTAAAAAGCCGTCATGTCCGAAGTCTGAGGAGATTGTGATCAACTCTTGCGCCCGTGGAACTAGCTCGGAAACCTCAACCTGAAGTCGAGGTGGGAAGAGGCGATCGGTATCAATTGAGACTACAACCACTGGAATCTTGATTGATTTAAGCGCTGCAACTACTCCACCGCGATCGCGACCCACATCGTGTGAGGCCATGGCAGCGGTTAGGACGATGTAAGTGTTGGCATCAAAGCGTTGTGCCAGTTTTGCCGCCTGATGATCTAAATATGACTCAACCGCATATCGACCTGTGTCATCGCCCTGCATTTGCCCGCCAAAGCGCACATCCATCTCTGATTCAGTGCGATAAGTCAGATGTGCGATACGTCGAGCAATTCCTAAGCCCTCAATCGGGCCACGATCTTGCTCGTAATAGTCACCGCCGTTGAAATGTGGGTCAGATTTAATAGCGCGAATCTGGACCGAGAAGCCACCGATTTGATCGCCAGTTGCCACAGCAGATGAACCGATGGTGCAAATGGCCCCGACTCTTTCTGGGTATTGAATCACCCATTCCAGCGAGCGCATTCCACCGAGTGAAGGACCAACTGCTAAACGGTATTTAGAGATTCCTAGTGCGTCACTGAAAAGTACTTCTGCCGCTGTCATATCGCGCGCTGTAACAACCGGAAAACGCGAACCGTATCTCTTGCCATCTGCTGCCAGACTGGAAGGACCGGTGCTGCCCTGACAGCCACCAATTACATTTGGGCAGAGAATAAAATATTTATCAGTATCAAATGGCAAGCCCGGTCCAACCATATTTGGCCACCAACTTGTTACATCAGCCCAACCAGTCATTGCATGGTTAATTAAGATCGCATTATCTTTTGCAGCGTTTAGCGTTCCCCAGCTTTGATAGGCAATGGTGATGTCAGCAAGAGTTTCGCCATTTTCTAAAAGGAGTGAGCCAATCTTAATAAATTGGCGATCTCCGGGATCGTGATATTCCAGCCATGCGCCGGTGACTTGGGTAGTGATTTTCTCTGCCATAAAAATATCCTTAACGCACTTGCCCACATCTGTTAAATGTCAGCCTGGTCGTCACCCGGAGCACCCCACCGCGGTGGAGGGTTGCCATCTAATCAGCCGGGGCTATCGATTAGAACTCGTGACCTGGGGGTAAGTCTAACCCAAAAATTCCGATGCAGACCTTTGGGTGAAGTTCTCTGCGCATCGCCGCAAATGAAGCCGGTGGCCAACCTGCGGTAAATACCCGGCGCAGAAGTAGCGCCAATGAATATCCACTCGCATCAGCCAGCGCTCGATCTAAGGCGCGATGGGCAAGAGCGCCATCACCGCTTTCATAAGCCAGCGCGGCGCAGAGTGAAGCAAGAGGTGCCACAAATCCAATTGGTGCAATGCGCATTAGGTGTCGCCACATCTGAAAGTAAGCATCTAGGTTCTCGTCGGTATGGGCTCCAAGTGCGAAGTCGCGAATCTGGATATCGCAAAGTCTGCCAATAACTCGCGCCGATAATTCAATATCTTGACCTATCCGACCTGCCTGCCACTCCCCTGCTAAATCAATAACTGCTGTGGCACCATCTCGTTGCTTTGTCGCAAAATCTAGATCACCCGTGATGAAAACAAATGAGTTAACTAACTTCTGCCATTCTTTTTCTTCACTCACCGGAAGTGGCGCAATCGAATCGGTTAACGCCTGCAGATTAGTAAAAGGCATTACTCGTCCAGCGATTACATGTTCTAGCGCAACTCGTGATCCATTTATCTCGGGAATTACATTTCCATCTGATGAGCAGCAGAGTGGATCCTGACAAAGTAATGAGCGATATTTTCCATTTTGTATCAAGAGAGACTCATCAGTATTTATTCCAACTCTGGAAAGCGCCGCCGATGCTTGCTCTAAAACGGATTCACCATCTGTGCGATTTTCTGGAACATAAGCGACGAGAAGTGCGCCGGTAGATTTCTCGCGCTGCATATGTGATGCCAATAAATCATAGGCACCAGCGGGCACATCAATCGGATAATCAATCCGCATCGCCATACCGATTGAATCATTTTTAATTGAAACCATAACCAATGAATCATCTGGGTGGTAACCAATTAGAAACGGAATGGCCGCCAATAAATCATGAGGAGTGGTTAAGGTGGTCATTTTGCTCATCTCTTTAAGAAGTTGGGTTGGATAAATTGACTAGGTGCCGCTGCAACAGTGATTGTTAGCGCAGTCGTTTTTCTGATCTGGCCAGTGATTGCGCGTTCCACTGAATTGTGTGAAAAGGAACCTCCCCAAGTTGTAATTAGTACAACTGGATACGTTCCTGGATTTGAAAAAATGTGAGTGATCTTGCCATCGGGATAGGCGCCTCCCGGATCAGTGGTTGTTAAGAATGAACCATCACCAAAAGCCCAGAAAAATGAGGGGTGCAAGACCACATCAATACTTTCGCCAATTAAATTTACTTTTGAGCGAAATACTTCAGGAATGTCATTCCAAAAATAGACAGGGGCATTGATTAGCGGTTGAAAATTTGGCTGATAGGAAATTCCACCAGTTGGTAGTGATTTGCTGAGTCGATCACTCAGTGAGGTTGCGGCAATAGCAACTGGTTTTTTAATCGCTGGCTTTTTAATAACTTTTATTCGCGGCGCGATCTTCTTGGGTTTTGTAACAACTTTTGGTTTCGCGACCACCTTTGGCTTTGTAATCACTTTGGGAATTACCTTCGGCCTGACTTTTGGTTTCTCAACCACACCAGTATTTGGGCCAGAGCCTTTTCGGGCTTCAAAAATTAACTGGCCATTTTGCGTATAAACATCCACACATGCAGTTGTGCAATCTTCAGCGCTAGCTGAATTAAGCGGAATTAACGTATGCAGGATTGAAATTATTAAAACTATTAGTAAAGGAGGTTTCATGTTCGGCAAGATAGAACTTTGTCCTATCACCAATCTCTGCCGACTCGAAAACTGTGGACAGTTGTGAGAACCTAGGAGTATGAGCGCGCGCGATGGAGATGGCTGGGTCGAGTGTGAATGCGGCAATAAGCATT
>JBBQEE010000097.1:0-4246 GCA_038320375.1 Candidatus Nanopelagicales bacterium | reverse complement strand
GTATTCATGATCGTCAGATTCAAAAAGAAGTCTTTTCCGTAATTGGATTAAGTGATGAAGAAGCAAATAGTAAATTCGGTTTCTTGCTCGAGGCATTTAATTATGGCCCACCACCTCACGGCGGAATAGCGTTGGGACTTGATCGCGTCTGTGCTCTTCTAACCGGGAGTGATTCGATTCGTGAGGTAATTGCATTTCCAAAGACTGCCAGTGGTGGCGATCCGTTGACCGGTGCACCAACGCCAATTACGCCAGCGCAGCGGAAAGAGAGTGGAATTGACGTGCTACCGAAAGTTGAAGCCAAGAGTTAAAGCGGTCCTCAGGTAGGCTGGTGAGTCAAGTTGTTACTAGTGAAAGGAAAGAGAAATGGTTACAGGTCCAGGGGGAGTCGCAACAATCATTGCTGCGTGTTCGCTGCTAGTTATTGGCGTCGCTATTTCTTACGCAGTGGTTCGGCTTGGTCGGCTAATTGATGAAGCAAAAGTCTCTTTAAAAACGATGACTGAAGAAGCCGCGCCACTAATTCACGAATCAACACGAACCGTTGAATTAATTAACAGTCCACTTGAATCCTTCGCCCGCATTACGAAAAATGTGGAAGATGTAACAACTAAATTTTCAGATGCAACTACAGGTTTTATGGATAAGAGCAGTCCCGCTGTAAAAGTTGCTGGCGCATTAATTAGCGCTGCGGGGCTGAACAAATCTCGCGCGAAAAAGAAAAAGAAGAAGGCGGAGTAGTCGGAAACTGTGGAATCCGCCGAGATCCGTTCGCGCTGGCTGCGCTTTTTTGAAAGTGATAACCGTCAAGGTCTCACTCACACAGTTGTCCCTTCAGCCTCACTAATCGCCGGTGACCCAAATCTCCTCTTAGTCAATGCAGGAATGGTTCCTTTTAAACCATTCTTTCTTGGTGAGGTCACTCCACCGTATAAACGTGCAACATCTGTTCAGAAGTGTGTTCGCACATTAGATATCGATGAAGTTGGAAAGACCACTCGTCACGCGTCATTCTTTCAAATGTGTGGAAACTTCTCCTTTGGTGATTATTTCAAAGAGGGTGCAATCGCGCTGGCGTGGGAGCTCCTTACCCGTCCAATTTCGGATGGTGGTTTCGGTCTTCCTGAAGAGAAATTATGGGTGACCGTTTACCTAACTGATGATGAAGCTGCCGATATTTGGCATAAAAAAATTGGAGTACCAAAGGAACGTATTCAGCGCCGCGATATGGCAGATAATTTTTGGTCAATGGGTGTTCCGGGACCGTGTGGCCCTTGCTCGGAAATTTATTTTGATAGAGGTCCTGCCTATGGAGTAGATGGTGGCCCCATCGCGGATGAAAATCGTTATATGGAAATTTGGAATTTAGTTTTCATGCAGAACGAACGCGGAGCTGGAGGCGGGAAGGACAGTTATCCGATTTTAGGAGAGCTCCCCGCAAAAAGTATTGATACCGGTTTAGGACTAGAACGAACAGCAGCGCTTTTGCAAAATGTAGAAAATATTTATGAAATTGATACGACGATGCAGATTCTGACTCGGGCAATGGAGTTAACTGGAGTCAAATATGGAACATCGGAGAAGACAGATATTTCCTTAAGAGTTATCGCTGATCACGCTCGAACATCTGCGATGCTCATTGGGGATGGAATTACACCTGGAAACGAGGGTAGGGGTTACGTTCTTCGCCGAATGATGCGCCGCACGATTCGTAATATGCGTTTACTTGGAACGAATGATTCGATAATGTCTGAATTAACTGTTGCTGCAATTGGTGCTATGGGATCGCAATACCCAGAGCTTATTGCAGATAAAAAACGTATCCTTGAGGTATCAGCATCTGAAGAGGAATCCTTTCTGCAAACACTTAAGAGTGGTACGCAGATCTTTGATATTTCTGTAACCGCTCTGAAGTCTGCGGCGAAGAAAATCTTGCCTGGCGAGGAAGTTTTTAAACTCCACGACACATATGGCTTTCCATTTGATTTAACGCTTGAGATGGCGCGCGAAGAAGGCTTAGAGGTTGATGAGGCTGGCTTTACGCGACTGATGAAAGAACAACGTGATCGAGCAAAGGCAGATGCGAAAGCAAAGAAGAGCGGACATACTGATTTAAGCGAGTACAAGAAAATTGTTGATCAAAAAGGGTCTACTGAATTTATTGGATACGAACACACTCAAGCTGAGGCGTTAATTAATGGAATATTGGTTGATGGCGTTGCCGTTGCTGAGGCGAGCGTGGGATCTGAAGTAGAGATTGTCTTAGACCGAACTCCGTTTTACTCAGAAGGTGGCGGCCAGTTAGCAGATGGCGGTCGAATAGTTCTCGCTAGTGGAGCGGTAATTGAAATTGATGATGTTCAGACTCCAGTAAATGGTTTATCAGCGCATCGCGGTCGAGTGCTCAGTGGACTTGTCACCGTGGGATCAGATGTTTTGGCAGAGATCGATCAAGAGCGACGTAATGGAATTTCACGTGCGCATACTGCAACCCACATGGTGCATAAAGCATTTCGCGAAATTCTTGGCGAAACCGCAACGCAGGCGGGATCAGAGAATGCGCCGGGTCGTTTCCGTTTTGATTTTCCAGCAACAGGGGCAGTATCTGAAGCAGTTTTAAGTGAAGTTGAAGCCCGAGTAAATGTTCTGCTACTAGATAACCTAGAAGTAAGTGCTGAAGTTATGTCACAAGCAGAGGCAAAGAAGATTGGCGCAATGGCCCTGTTCGGTGAGAAGTACGGTGACCGCGTTCGTGTCGTTAGTGTTGGAGACTGGGCACGCGAGCTTTGCGGCGGAACTCACGTCGCACGATCAGGCCAGTTGGGTGTGGTGAAACTTCTAAGTGAATCATCAATCGGTGCAGGAGTTCGCCGCGTAGAAGCGCTGGTGGGTGTTGATGCTTACAAATTCTTAGCGCGCGAACATATTCTTCTGAATTCATTAACTTCCCTCATAAAGGGTGCTCAGACAGAGGAACTACCAGAGCGCATTACAGGGTTGCTCTCGAAATTTAAAGAGATCGAAAAAGAATTGTCTGGGCTACGTTCGGCGGCAGCGATGTCAGATATTGCCTCTCTCGCATCTTCTGCGAAGCTAATTGGTTCGACTTCATTAATTGCTTTGCAGATTGCAGATTCAATTGGTGTGGAAGATTTACGGAAAATTGCCCTCGATCTTCGCAATAGAAATCTAGATAGCGTCGTGGCCCTGATTAGCGTCACTGATACAAAACCAGTACTGGTCGTGGCAGTTAGTGAAGTAGCAAGAGCACACGGATTTCAAGCAGGTGCTCTCGTGAAAATCGGTTCGACGATAATGGGCGGTGGCGGTGGCGGTAAAGATGATTTCGCGCAAGGTGGCGGTAACAGTGGCGCTGAAATAACAGCAGCTCTCGCCGCAATCGAACTCTCACTCGTAGGAAAGTAATGGCTAGGCTCGGTCGTCGCATCGCCTTTGATTATGGAGATGTACGAATTGGAGTTGCGGTTTGTGATCCAGATGGCCTCCTTGCAACTCCACTTTCAGCGCTATCAAGTAAAGATCCGAACTTAATGAAATCAATTACGCTCCTGATTCAAGAATATGAACCAGTAAAGATTTATGTCGGTGAACCAAAGCAACTCAACGGAACATCTGCAGCAGCAGTTGATAAAGTTTCGGCCTTCACGGCGCGATTAACCAAGAGTTTCGATATTTCGATCTCCTTAGTGGATGAACGGCTTTCCACAGTTTCGGCTGCGCGCGCACTTCGTGAGGCGGGTGTTAACTCCAAGGATTCAAAGGCTTTAGTGGACTCGATGGCCGCAGTTTCGATTCTTGAACAAGGGTTAGCAATTGATCGACCTTAAGCAAAGGAGAGTACAAGTCGGTGCAGTCGCGATTGCGATTATTTCGATTGCAGGCTTAATATCAGCACTCCGTGGACCAGCAGTCATTCCGGATTTTCCCTGCGGGAATCCAAGTAAGAATGAAGTAGTTATTGAAGTTGCTAAAGGAGAAACTGGTTCACAAATTGCGGAGACACTTTTCTTAAATGGTGTCGTGAAATCCTCTCGTGCATTTTTTGGAGTAGCAGTGGGAGATAAGAGAGCGGCCACGATTGCTCCAGGTACGCACCTGATTCAGAAAAATCTTTGTGCGAAAGAGGCTTTGGATCAGATGCTGGATAACAAACGTATTCAGGGATTAATAAATATCTTTGAGGGGGCTTGGAATTCTGAAATATATGCTCTGATGGAGAAGAATG
>JBBQEE010000096.1:0-4256 GCA_038320375.1 Candidatus Nanopelagicales bacterium | reverse complement strand
CAGGGAGTAATCAAGGCGGTCGGTATTGGAATCGACTTCTGCGCACAAGCAGTTGAGATTATTAGCTCTACTGATTTAAATATCGCACTAATTGCTGGACGTTATACATTGCTAGATCAAGAAGCCCAGGATCAAGTATTTCCACTTGCTTTGAAAAAAAACGTGTCAATTATGATCGGTGGAGTTTATAACTCCGGAATTTTAGTTAATCCGGTTGCAGGTGCGACTTATAACTATCTTCCAGCAGCAACAGATTTAATTGAGAAAGCGTTGAAAATCAAGGTCTTTCTTGCCGAACGGGGCGTTTCCTTAACTGCTGCAGCAATTCAGTTTCCCTTGCGCCACAAAGCAGTGACTACTGTATTAACCGGATCGCGAAGTAGCCAAGAACTAAAATCTAATATTGCTGACTTTAATTTTGAGATTCCAGAAAATGTTTGGGATGAACTAGAGACATCAGGGCTAATCGCGCCCTTAAGGAGATGAATTAACTAAATGAAAATTGATTCGCATCATCACGTTTGGGATCTCGCCATTCATCCGCAAGATTGGATGCAAGGCCCAGAATTTGATCTGATTAGGCAGAACTTCTCCATGCAAGATCTTCGCGAACAATCTTCTGGCACGGGCGTCGAAAAGTTCGTGGTTGTTCAAACAGTCATAAATTACAAAGAAACCCCAGATCTGCTTGATCTAGCGCTTCAGGATTCAATGATTGCGGGCGTTGTTGGTTTTCTTCGTATGGATTCTGCAGATGCGATATCTCATCTTGATATATTCCAAGCCCATCCAGGTGCAAAGTACTTAGTTGGTATCAGGGATGCTGCTCATCACTATCCGGATCCAGAGTATTTGGAAATTCCACAAGTAATAAAAAACTGCCAAGAATTAGGCAAACGCGGTATCGCTTATGACTTACTCACCAAAACGCCGCAACTCCCCTCAGCAATAGCTTTGGTTGCTGCGTGTCCGGATACGGTTTTTGTGATGGACCATATTTCTAAACCTTACATCGCAGCAGGAACCATTGAACCTTGGGCAAAGTTGATGCGTGAATTAGCATCATTTCCAAATGTTTATTGCAAAGTTTCTGGATTGGTTACAGAGGCAGATTTACAAAAATGGAAAGTCTCTGATTTTGTTCCATATATAAATTTAGTTCTAGAAACATTCGGTGCATCTAGATCAATGTTCGGTTCAGATTGGCCAGTTTGCCGCATGGGCGGTTCATATAAAGAGATCGTCAAACTTGTTGAAGATTTGACTACTTCACTTTCGGATAGCGAAAAAGAAAATCTCTGGCGTCATACTGTTACGAAGGCCTATGGTTTATCGTTGACTATATGAAACCAATTGTTCAAGTCTCGCTAGATATTATCGATATGGATGAAGCCATGGAGATGGCGCATATCGCAATGCGCGCAGGTGTCGATTGGTTAGAAGCAGGAACACCAATGATTCTGGCTCATGGTCTACATGGCGTTCGCGCTCTTCGCAAAGAGTTTCCTAACGTTCCCATCGTTGCTGATTTGAAAACTATGGATGGTGGATATCTAGAGGCAGAGATGATGGCAAAAGCTGGTGCAACTCATGTTGTAGTTATGGCGCGTGCTCATGCTGAAACAATCAAATGTGTTGTGCAAGCCGGACGTGATTACGGTGTAAAAGTTATGGGCGATAATTTAGGTTGCCCAGATATGGTGCAAGGTGCGCGCGAGTTAGAAGAGCTTGGATGCGACATGGTTATTCACCACATTGGTTTTGATGAGCGCCGTGGAATCGCTGCGCGCGGTGAAGTTGCACCAAATCCCATGGATCAACTAAAAGCGGTAGTTGATGCGGTTTCAGTACCAGTTCAAGCCGTTGGCGGACTCACATTGCAACAAGCGATTGATTGTCCAAGTTACGGAGCACCACTGGTTGTCATAGGTGCGCCTCTCGCGGTTGATGCGGATTCCTTTTCACGTGGTGCAGGAAATGTTGAAGAAGTACTTCGTAAAATTTCAGAACGAGTACATGCTTTTGGTGATGTCGCAGTGAAAGGCAAAAAATGAGTAGCGAGATGAATTTAGGCGTAGTTCACTATGCCATTGAGCCCGGCTCAGTTGAACTTCGTGAAATCCAACGTCCTACTCCGGGCGCAGATGACATCATTATGGAAGTTAAAGCTGTCTCAGTTTGTGGATCTGATCTTCACCAATGGCATGGAACTCAGAGCTGGCCAGTTAATTTCCCTGTAGCTCTTGGCCATGAATTTTGTGGCGTAGTTGCTGAGGTGGGCTCAAACGTCTCTAACTGGAAAGTTGGTGACCGTGTAGTTTCAGAGACTGCTGCAGTTTGTGACATGTACTCACCAATGTCTCGCCAAGGTTTATATAACTTAGATCCTTCCCGAAAGGGTTTTGGGTACGGTGTCTCTGGCGCTATGACTAAGTATGTAAAGGTTGCCTCTCGTTTATTGCACGCGATTCCCGAAAGTTTATCTTTTGAACACGCAGCGATGACCGAACCTTGCGCGGTTGCATACAGCGCAACAATTGCACCGGGTCGAGTTCGTCCCGGTGATCGCATAGTAGTTATGGGACCCGGACCTATTGGAGTTCTTTGTGCAGCGATGGCGCGAATTGCTGGTGCTGAAGTTGCGTTAGTTGGTTTAGAGCGTGATCGAAAGCGTTTAGAAATTGCCAAAGGTTATGGCTGCGAAGTAATTATTGGTGACCCTACTGAGTGGGCGAAAGCAGTTGATGGACTTGGAGCAGATGGTGTTGTTGATGCTGCAGGAGTTTCAGCAAGTTTAAAAATTGCGATGAACGTTGTTCGCCCAAACGGCTGGATATCCAAAGTCGGCTGGGGACCACAACCACTTGATTTCTCAATTGATCCACTAGTTCAAAAAAATGTAACCCTGCAAGGTTCGTTTTCACATAACTGGCCAATGTGGGAGCGCACGCTGCGCTTAATGGCTACAGGTGCGTTAGATGTGGCGCCAATTTTAGGTGGAGTTTGGAAAATTCAAGATTGGAAAGAAGCATTTGAAAAAATGCATTCTGGTGAAATTCTTAAATCTGTAATTGTTCCGGAATAAATATGAAACTTAAAGATAACGCAATAATTGTTACTGGTGGGACTTCTGGAATCGGCGCTGCAATAGCTCGAAAAATTGTTGTTGAAGGTGGAAAAGTTCTGATTCATGGTCGCGATAAATCTGATGGCGAGAAGGTGGTTGCCGAACTCGGTGAAAACGCAGTGCTCTGTATTATCGATTTAGAAGATCCAAGTGCGCCCGAAGTCATCGCGAACGCGTGCGTCTCGGCCTTTGGCAAGATTGATGGACTAGTAAATAACGCTGCAAACTTGAGTAGAGCAAATTTAGATGAGTTAACACCTGAGCGGTTTGATTCTTACATTGCAGTAAATATAAAGGCTCCTTTATTTCTTATAAAAGCCTGCCATAGTGAATTAAAAAAGACTCGTGGTTCTGTATTAAATATTGGTTCTACCAATGCCTATGCTGGGGAAACATCACTTATTGGATACAGCGTTAGTAAAGGCGCACTTGCAACAATGACACGAAATCTTGCCAATGCTCATGGAATCCATGGAATCCGTATCAATCAAATTAATCCGGGTTGGATTCTTACCGATAACGAACGCGAACTTCAGATAAGCCGTGGTGGAAGTAAAGATTGGTTCGATCACTTAACTCGCGAACAAATTCCATTTGGCAAGATGTCTACTCCCGAAGATGTTGCTGCTGCCAGCATTTACTGGCTCTCTGATGACTCAAAGACTTTTTCTGGAACTATTCTAGAACTTGAGCAATTTTCTGTAATAGGTAGAAATCCGGAGAAACTTTAATGCCAAAAGTCGCTGCATTTCCAAAGGGTTGGATTAAACCGCTCGTCTCGGGCGAGCTATCAATTTATAAATGGATTGATATGGCAACTGAGATGAAAATACCCGGACTTGAAATGTATAACAATTTTGCAGATTTTAAAGATCCAAATCAGTGGGCGAAGATTCGCGATTACGCGTTATCTGCAGGAATGGAAATTCCAATGATGTGCTGTAGCCCTGACTTCACAATTCCTGATCAAGCGTTGCGTCAAAAACAAATTGATCATGAGATACACAGCATTCAAATGTCTGCTCAATTAGGCGCCAAATTTTGTCGTGTTTTATCTGGACAGCGACGTCCTGAAATCACTCGTGAAGAAGGAATGGGTTATGTAGTTGATGCAATTGAACAGTGTTTA
>JBBQEE010000095.1:0-4262 GCA_038320375.1 Candidatus Nanopelagicales bacterium | reverse complement strand
CCGATGTCGCTGCTCGCGGTATTGATATTGATGGAATTACACACGTAATTAACTATCAATGCCCAGAAGATGAGAAGACTTATGTTCACCGAATCGGCAGAACTGCCCGCGCTGGCGCCGATGGAATCTCAGTTACATTTGTGGATTGGGATGATTTAGCGCGTTGGAAAATGATTGATACCGCACTTGTTCTGGGCCTTGGCGAGCCGGAAGAAACATATTCATCTTCTGAGCACTTATATGAAATGCTAAATATTCCTGCTGGATCAAATGGCAGAGTAACAAAAGCTAAGCCAGCACGCGTGCAGAGTGATTCTCAGCCAGCGCCTAAAACAGAGGCAAAACCAAAAACTGAACGCACCCGAACTCGTACGAAGAAATTTACTTCTTAAAACTACTCTAGGCCGAGTAACTCGAGAACGGAATACGCAGCGCTACGGTAACTCTCGGCCGTTGAACTAGATTTACGAGAAGTTAAGATCGAAGACTTGGTAGCTGAAATAGCTTCAACTTCCTCAGATATCTCAATCACGTCATCAAGTTTTGGTGAGATATCAAAACTGGTTACCTCTCCAATAGATAGAGCTGTAGCAGGAGTTAAGGTGCGAAGTTGAATCAGGCCTCGTAGTGAGTGGATTGTATTTTTAGTTGGCGCCAACACTAAGTCAGCAACTGCTAATCCCATACCAAGGGATGTCGTGATAGTCGATGGGGAATCAAGAAAAATTAAATCGTATCCCTTGGGAAGTGATGCCAATAGCGCTTTAAGTGATTGCTCATCATTATTTGAAGTTAGGCGCGAATCTGCTGGAATGAAATCAAATCGCTCATCAGTTGTAATAATCAAATCATCACTAATTTTGGTGCTAGAAAGTAAATCGACGAGTGAAATCCGTGGGTTTTCTGCACCTAATTTAAATGTCAGCGCACCTGCTGGGTCAAGATCCATTAAAAGAGTCTTCTTACCGAACTCAACGCTTGCTACTGCAAGTGCATGAGCCAGTGTAGTTTTTCCAACGCCACCTGCAGGATTAGCGATTAAAACAACTTTCATTTAGCACCAACTAAATTCCATCGCTCCATTGCTTCTTTATAAACAGGCGGAGCTAAAATTGAATCAGGAATAATCCCAAGTGAAGTTCGGACAGCTTTCAGTGAAATATCAGTAATAAGACCTTGTCCGGGTATGCGTGGGGTTCCGTAAAGTTTTCTCGCCCAATCAGGTAAAGCGCTAGAAGCGAGTAAGGCGAGAGTTGCCCAAGCAGGAGCGGCAGGAGTTGCAAAACGAACCAAAGATGGCATCGGTGGAACTGTCAGAAATAGAGCCGCCCGCTTGGCATCATCTGAGGCAAATAATTCATTTGATATATTTAAAAAATATTCTGCGATAGCAGCGGTCGAATTAGGAACGTTTTCAACTGGAATTCCAACTAATTGCGCGAATAGAACCATTTCACTTACATATTGATCCTGCTCATCTTGGTTAAGAAGTAGTCCAGAGCGAGTTGTTACATCTAGAAACGAATCAACCATAGTGACATGAACCCAGAGCAAGAGATGTGGATCATCTAATCCAAGTTTTGTGTGAATCTTTCGTACTCGCGCAGCTAGAGCTAGGGCGGTCTCTGAATCTGCAAAAGTTAAAGTTGAAACATAATCGCCCGTACGTTGCAAACGACCCCAAGCATCCTCGCGAAAATTTGAATTCTTTGCCACTCCATCCATAGCGATTGGATGAAGTGCTTGCTCCAGAAGTGCGCGAATTCCTGCAACTGCCATTCCCGGATCTTTATGTACACGCCAAGTAATCGAATCAGGTGTGAACAAACCCCGCGGATCTATATCTGATGTCATTTTCATATTTATCTCAATAACTAAGCAGTAAATGCTTTGATCGCGTCGACTAACATTTGAACTGCAATTGCCGCAAGTAATAAACCAGCAATACGTGCCAGCAGGGTAACTCCAGAATCTTTAATAATTCCTAAAATAGTTGTTGATGCCATAAGTGAAACCGCAATAACGATGTGAACACCAACCACGGCAGCGATCAAACCTAAACTTTGCGCTGGAGTTTGAATCTGTTGCACGAAAATCATCGTCGCAACAATCGCGCCGGGGCCAGCAAGAAGCGGTGTTCCCAGCGGGACTAGGGCAATATTTTTATCTTTTCCAGAACTGTCTCCCATATCGCGCCCCGTAAGGAGTTCGAGTGAAACGTACAAAAGTAAAAGTCCACCCGCTGCTTGCAGGGCTTCAATCGAAACGTTCATATATTCAAGGATGAAGCGACCAAAGAGCGAGAAGAAAGTAATAACGATAAGTGAAACTAAGGCTGCCTGCCAAGCTAGAGAGATACGCTCACGTTTTGATTTATCGGCAACTAATCCTAGAAAAATAGGTGTCGCACCTGGAGGGTCAAGGATTACGAGAAGGGTAACAAAGGCTTGAATCGAAAAGGTCAGAGTGCTTACTTCGATCACGTTCATACGGTAACTACTCTCCTTTCCAAAGCCAATGATTCTAAACGCTCCCATTGTGCAGGGTCCGTTAAATTTTCACCAAGTGCATTGAGTTTACCGCTTCCGTGGTAATCACTCGACCCGGTTTGTACAAGATCTAATTCCAGAGCAATTTGTTCCAGTTGTTTACGCTCTTCATGAGAATGATCTCTATGATTTACTTCGATTCCATGTAGACCTGCTGCAACAAGTGAAGTAAATGTTGATGCTGAGATAACTTCACCACGGCGAGATGCAAACGGATGAGCAATAACGGCGACTCCCCCAGCCTGATTTATGCAGCGGATGGCTTCTTCTGGCGTTGGGGCAGCATGTGAGACGTAGTACTTTGAATCATTATTTAAAAGCTCTGCAAATGCCTCTTCACGTGATGCCACAATTTTATTTGCAACTAAAGCATCTGCTAGATGGGGTCGACCCAGAGTCGCACCTTTAGGCGCTGCCAACATGACGTCTTCTATTGTGACGTTATATCCATCAATAATGAGCAGCTCAATCATTTTACGCATTCGTGGAATTCGCATATCTCGGGTATCAGCCAACATGCTTTGCATAACAAGATTTTCTCCATCAAAAAGTAACCCCAGCATGTGAACGCTGATTCCGCTCGTTGTCAGCGTTGAAATCTCAGAACCTAAAACCAAAGACATTGGTGGGCGAAGAGCGCTGATCGCTTCCTGCCAACTTGATGTGGTGTCATGGTCGGTTACGGCCAACGTTGTAATTCCTGCAGAAAGCGCTTTATTTATTAAGGCAAAAGGAGTATCTGTACCATCGCTAGAGGTTGTATGGGTATGCAGGTCAATCATTTCTGTATTACTCCTCAACCATTACTTGGGTTGGGCGAGTTCGGAGAACAACAAGTACACAACCAAATAAAATCAAAACAATTCCTGGAATAATTCCCACCGGTGGTTTTTGTCCAAGCCACCAAAGTGCCAAAATCGAACTCACTGGAACTTCAAAAAATACGATTAGCGAAACTACGGCGGGTGATACCCGCTTTAGAACAGAGTTAAACATTGTGTGGCCTAAGAATTGGGCACCAAATATAAGGCCAAAGACTATCCACCACTCTTTAGCGGCAAAGTTAAATAACTCATCACCTGCAAAAATTGCAATAGGAAGTGCGGTGATCGCACAGAAGAAGTAACAAATTGTTGTGTAACTTGAAGTTTCAAGTGTTCGTTGCGCTCTTGCCCCAACCAACATATAAATAGCGGCCAGTGCCGCTGAAATAATTGCCGCTAAATCTCCAAGAAAAGCACGAAACGAAATTTGCAGATCTATTCCAGAAATTAGAACTACTCCGGCAAAACTAACAAACATACCAAGCCAAGCACGTGAAGGAATAACTCCACCAGTTAGCTTTAGAAATAAGGCGGCAAAGATTGGTTGTAAGGCGACTAGCGCTGTACCCGCGGCAACGCTGGTCATTCGCATGGCAAGAAAAAAACCATAAAAATGAAGTGCCAATGTAACGCCGGCAAATATTGACCATTTAACTCCAGTTTTATCTAATTTATGACGTAGAGCAAAGGGCGCTGTCAACAAAGAGCCACCAAGATTTCGCCAGAAAATAAGAGTTAAAACTGGCATCGCACTTAGTGCAATTAGTGGACCAGATGTCCCAATTCCGATTATTCCAATTCCTAGTCGAATTAAATCTGGGCGTGCAGGAATTTGAGTGTGATCATCTTGCGATAATTGTTGCGCCATAGAGGTAAAGGTAGCCGATAC
>JBBQEE010000094.1:0-4300 GCA_038320375.1 Candidatus Nanopelagicales bacterium | reverse complement strand
CTTTGAATATTTAAACGCTTAAATCTGAATAGTTGTATTTCACGAATACTGGAAGAGAGAATCTCCCCGCGATAGGAATTCTTCAAAGTAACTCACACCTTTATTGTGCACCAATCAGGCAGCGCACCGCTATCCTATTTTTCCAGCTTCACTATGTGCAAAAAATTCGACTAATGCGCTTATTTTCTCTTCTTCGGAAATAGGAATTGGGATTTCACTTTCATAAGATGCTAATTTCTGATCTTTAGAAAATATCTCACTAACGAAGCGCTCATTTTTAACTGAATACGTGATTAGAAATCCTTCAATTTCAATTTCAAAATGACGTTCTTTCAAAAGTTTTCGCGCTTGTTCTTCATAGCGTGATCGTTGTGAGTGAATTAAGTTCATAAAATTTAAACTGACCTCTATCTCACGCAGGTGCTGTTGGGGGTTGAGAAAAGATTCATTTTGCGAACTCACCATTGAAGCGTATATCAAGTGCCGCATTTAAGGGGTTTATTTTTAATACTAAATGTGTCTCGCGCATACTGCCACTTACTATTTATAAAGGCCTTTGAGTGCGCAACTCCGTAGTAAGTTGTACTTTCAAAACTGGTACAAACCTTAAACGTATTATAATTTGGAATTTTTCTTCCAGGGCTTGTAGTTCCAACACTTCTAGTTATTGTTTTGAACACAAAATGGTTCGAGAAGATACCATTTTTCCAAATTTCCACAGTGAGGGTGACGTTACTCTGAGGAACATTACAGATTGAAAATGCATTAACTTTGACTGCCCTTAATCCAGTCTTGCGGAAGATATTGCTTGAAATGTGGGGTGAACTGATTTGAATTCGACATGGAAGCTTTTCTTTGTCAGTCGTATCCGCAGCTGATACAGACTGGATTGGTAACAGAGAGGAAACCGCTGTCAGGCAGCTAATTAGAACAAAACTTTTAGTGGCTCTTAAATTTAACATTACTTAGGATGACAAAAAACCAAACGACGCTTCGAAAGTTATGCACAAGACAAATCTGGCGGAGGATGAGGGATTTGAACCCTCGAATGGTTTAACCCATTACACGCTTTCCAAGCGTGCGCACTCGGCCGCTATGCGAATCCTCCAGTGCCGCCGCGCCCGTTAAGGCCTTCGACTGGATAAGGGTAGCGGTGACTATCGACGCCTCTGACACATAAGATTGGTGCAGATCTCCGGTGCGACGACATCGCGCCGAACTCCCCCAGGGTAGGAATACAGCAAGGGTAGGTGTGCTCTGGCGGGTGCACCGGAGGTCCCAAAATTTAACAACCACTAACCGTTGCGGCCAATTAGAAGTGAATTGAATCGCGACCGATGAGAGGTAAGTCAAATGTCCTTAGCGTTATATCGAAAGTACCGTCCATCCGTATTTGCAGATGTGATCGGACAAGAGCACGTAACTGTTCCGCTCTCTAACGCGCTAACTTCTGGCAAAACTCATCATGCATATTTATTTAGTGGCCCACGTGGATGTGGAAAAACATCAAGCGCTCGCATCATGGCGCGTTCACTTAATTGCGAACAAGGCCCAACACCAACTCCATGTGGAATTTGTCAGTCGTGTAAAGATTTAGTTGCCAATGGTCCCGGTTCACTTGATGTAATTGAGTTAGATGCTGCAACCCACGGTTTAGTAGATGATGCGCGCGATTTACGCGATAAAGCTTTCTTTGCACCAGTAAATAGCCGATACAAAATTTATATAATCGATGAGGCTCATCAACTTGGGCCGGGAGCTGCGAACGCACTTTTAAAAGTTGTGGAAGAGCCACCCCCCCACGTAATTTTTATCTTTGCCACAACTGAACCCGAGAAATTAATTTCAACTATTCGCTCACGTACTCACCACTATCCATTTCGTTTAGTTCCACCTGGAGTACTTGCAGAGCATTTAGAAAAGATCTGTAGCGCTGAAGGCGTGACGGTAGCTAAGGGAGTGCTTCCACTGGTTGTTCGTGCAAGCGGTGGATCTGTGCGTGATGCGCTCTCGGTACTTGGGCAATTACTTGCTGGTGCTGGGCCTGATGGCGTGAGTTATGAAATAGCGATCCAGTTGCTGGGCTTTACAGATGACGCACTTTTAGATGATGCGATGGACGCTCTTGCTGCGCGCGATGGTGCAACCTTGTTTCAAACAGTTGATCGCGTAATTGAATCGGGCCATGACCCACGACGATTTGCCAGTGATCTTCTGGAACGCTTACGTGATTTGATGATTATTGATGCGTTATCTGCCACAAATGCGCACTCAATTCTGCGCGGATTACCTGATGATCAACTTGAACGTATGCGCAATCAGGCCGCCAATATTGGTGCGGCAAATGTTTCACGTTCTGCCGATATTGCGGCAGAAGGGCTAACTCAGATGCGCGGTGCTACGGCGCCACGATTAATTTTGGAATTAATCTGCGGTCGTATGTTGTTGCCAGGTGGCGATAATTCAGAAGCCGGAATGCTTTCGCGTATCGAACGTTTAGAACGCGTTGAAAATATTTCAATACCTGCAGCAGCACCAGTTTCTCCCGCACCAGCGCCAGCTCCAACAAAAGTTCAAGAAGTAAAAACTGAAGCAGCCCCCGAAGCGCCTAACCCGAAAGTTTCGGTAAAGACAGATATGGATATCTCTGGATTGCGCCGCCTCTGGCCAGATGTGATTGAGAACGTTAAAAAGCGTCGTCGCTTAACGTGGTCGCTACTTTCAGCATCTGCGCAAATTATTGCGGTAGATGAAAATATGATCACTATCGGAATCGTAAATGCAGGCGCACGCGATTCATTTGTTCGTTCTGAATCAGATGAAATTCTGCGTCAAGCATTTATTGAAGTTGTTGGAATAGATCGCAAGATAGAAGTTGTAGTTGATGTCTCCATTGATGCGCAATCAACACCTGAAGCCCGCGCAATTCAGAAAGATGAAGCTCCATCAGATAAAACCTTGTTAACTGGGGCGGCGCTTTTGGCGGCCGAACTTGGCGCGACAATTATTAGTGAGAAGAAGTAGGGATCATGAGCACAGGAATGTATGAAGGCGCGATTCAAGATTTAATTGATGCTCTTGGTCGATTACCAGGTGTCGGACCAAAGAGTGCGCAGCGAATTGCTTTTCATATTCTGCAAAGTGATGGTGATGCTGCGATTGCCCTAGTTGATGCAATCCGCACCGTTAAAGAGCGCGTAAAATTCTGCGCACAATGCGGAAATGTTTCAGAAGAAACTGAATGTCGAATCTGCCGCGATCCACGTCGTGATCCTGCGCAAATTTGTGTTGTTGAAGAATCAAAAGATGTGATTGCGGTAGAGCGCACTCGCGAATTCCGCGGTAAGTACCACGTGTTAGGCGGGGCTATAAGTCCGATTGATGGAATTGGTCCAGATCAATTGCGCATTCGTGAATTAATGGTGCGACTAGCTGATTCAAATATCACTGAAGTAATTTTGGCGACTGATCCAAACTTGGAGGGCGAAGCAACAGCCACTTATTTGGCTCGTCTGATTAAGCCGCTTGGAATAAGTGTTTCGCGTTTGGCTAGCGGGCTGCCGGTTGGGGGAGATCTTGAATATGCCGATGAAGTCACATTGGGACGCGCATTTGAAGGGCGACGTAAGGTCGAAGGTTAACCATCTCATTATATGAACGTTATGCTGTCTCGTATATTGAGATGAAATGTAATTGGGTGGAAGCAAGAAAGCATTTGCTTCACTATTGAGTCATGGGACTAATTGTTCAAAAATATGGCGGATCCTCCGTTGCCGATGCTGAGGGCATGAAGCGGGTCGCCGCGCGCATCGTTGCATCGAAAAAAGATGGCAATCAAGTTGTGGTGGTTGTCAGCGCCATGGGCGATACCACTGATGAATTAATCGATTTAGCTAATGCCGTGACTCCGATTCCGGGTGGTCGCGAACTAGACATGTTGCTGACCGCTGGCGAGCGAATTTCTATGGCGTTGCTGGCAATGGCGATCTCAAATTTGGGTCATGAAGCACGTTCATTTACTGGATCACAAGCTGGCGTTATTACTAATTCAGCGCACGGACGCGCTCGCATTATTGATGTAACACCGGGACGTATTCAAGAAGCGCTCGCAGATGGTGCGATTGCAATTGTTGCTGGCTTCCAAGGTATTTCGCAAGATACAAAAGACATCACAACTTTGGGACGCGGTGGATCTGACACAACTGCAGTTGCACTGGCGGCAGCACTTGATGCTGATGTCTGTGAAATTTATACCGATGTAGATGGCGTGTTCAGCGCAGATCCAAGAGTTGTTCCCTCT
>JBBQEE010000093.1:0-4311 GCA_038320375.1 Candidatus Nanopelagicales bacterium | reverse complement strand
GAGCCGGGATCAGTAACTATGATCATATGTTCAGTCGGATTAAATCCGGATTTACTTAATAGGTCTTGAAAGAAAGCTCGTTGTGAAGATGTTTCAATTGTTGAACCCGATTTTGAAGCCACCAGAACAAGAAGCTTTGATAGATCTTGAGGGATAGCACGTGCTATGTAATCCGGATCAGTTGAATCAAGTATGAAAACCTTCTTACTAAATGTTTGCGCTATTACTTCAGGAGCAAGCGATGAGCCCCCCATTCCGCAGAGAACTAGCTCAGTTTTATCTCTAAATTTGGCGGTGAGTGCATCAAGTTGAGGAAGAAGTGGACGTGAAGTTTCATCGAGATCTACCCAGTTCAAGCGTTCGGCTGCTTCGGCAGAAGCAGCAGCGCCCCATGTATTTGCATCTTTTTGGGCGATTCGTGGGTGCGTTTTTGCAAGAAATTCATATCTAGGGTCGTCGTGATCAACTTTTACTAGAGATGGTCCGCTTAACTTAATCATTAGGCGAGTGCCGCCTCAATTTTAGAAACTATCGCATCAGGTGCGAAACCAAATTCGCTAAATAATTTAGTAGCAGAAGCCGAAGCTCCGTAGTGCTCCAGCGAAATTGCAATTCCTGAGTCTCCAATAATCTCGCGCCAACCCATTGCGATTCCAGCTTCAATGCTCACACGGAGTTTAGTTTCCACGGGAAGCACGCTATTTTGATAAGCGGTGTCCGTCTCGTTAAACCACTCCAGACATGGGGCGCTTACAACCCGAGTCGAAGTGCCTTTAGATTCCAAAATATTTTGCACCGCTAGAGCTACTCCGACTTCAGAGCCAGTAGCAATTAGCAATACATCCGGTTGTGCTGAAGCTTCTTTAAGAATGTAGGCACCTTTTGCAACTAGAGAAATATCACCGTGGGAACTTCGATCAACTACGGGCAGATTTTGACGTGAAAGCAATAAACCAACTGGTTTCTGTCTCTCTAAAATCACTTTCCAAGCTTCGCGAACTTCATTGGCATCGCCAGGGCGAACAACTGCAAAATTTGGAATAGCCCGAAGTGAAGCTAAATGTTCAATCGGTTGATGCGTTGGCCCATCTTCACCTAAGCCAATCGAATCGTGAGTCCAAATAAATATGCTTGGTAAGTCCATGATTGCTGCGAGCCGAACAGCAGGTCGCATGTAATCACTAAAGACAGCAAAGGTTCCACCAAAAGATCGAGTTAATCCATGCAGTGAGATTCCATTGAGGATCGATCCCATCGCATGTTCACGAATACCAAAATGAATCATCCGTCCATATGGATTTGCTCCAGCAATTTCGCTGGTTGCAGGCAGGAAAGAACCTGAAGTTGTGATTGCAGTGTTATTGCTTCCCGCTAAATCAGCTGAGCCTCCCCAAAACTCGGGGAGTGTTTTGGCAATCGCGGCAATCACATCGCCAGATGCCTTGCGAGTGGCGACATCCTTGCCAGGTGGATACACGGGTAGTTCTTGATCCCATTTATCGGGTAGTTCTTTGGCTAGTAAACGTTGCAACAGAACTGATTTATCTTTATTTTCTGATTGCCAATTCAGGAACTTCTTATTCCATTCATTATGTGTGTTCAGTCCACGATCTTTCACTTTTCGCACATGTTCTAAAATTTCAGACGGGACAGCAAAATGCTCATCAGGATTTAGCCCAAGTAATATTTTTGTATCTGCAACTTCTTTTTCACCAAGAGCTGATCCATGTGATTCTGCTGTATTGCGCGATTTCGGTGCTGGCCAGGCAATTACAGAATTCATGCGAATCAACGTTGGTTTATTTTTCTCAGCGGTTGCTGCTGACATTGCCTTATCTAAATTAACTAAATCAATATTTCCGTCAGCTTGCGCGGCAACTTCGATTACATTCCAGCCATAGGCGCGATAGCGTGCAGATACATCTTCAGTGAAAGATAAGTGAGTATCGCCTTCAATTGAAATTCGATTATCATCATAAATAACTTTTAAATTTCCGAGTGATTGCGTTCCAGCAAGAGAAGAAGCTTCTGCGCTAACGCCTTCTTGTAAATCACCATCTGAACAAATCACCCAAATATTATGATCAAAGAGAGATTGACCAGCAGGAGTCTCCGGATCTAGTAAGCCGCGTTCAAAACGAGTAGCCATCGCCATACCAACCGCTGTAGCAACTCCGGCTCCGAGCGGTCCGGTTGTCATTTCAACGCCAGCGGTATGTCCGTACTCTGGATGACCCGGAGTTAATGAGTTCCATGTACGGAAAGATTTGAGATCATCGAGCTCGAGACCGTATCCACTGAAAAACAATTGGATATAAAGAGTGAGCGATGAATGCCCGCAAGAAAGAACGAAACGATCGCGGCCTAACCAGTGATGGTCTAATGGATCATGAACTAAGTGATTTTGAAAGAGATTGTAAGCAACCGGAGCTAACGACATGGCGGTACCTGGATGGCCGTGGCCGGCCTTCTGTACTGCATCCATGGCAAGGGCGCGCGCAAGAGCAACTGCGCGGTCATCTAATTCATTCCAGTTATTTGTATTGCTCATAATTTATCCCTTATTTTGTTTTACTTCGACATAATTTTTTTTAAAACCAAGATTCGGATGCGCCACGCTGCTATCCAAACAAGTACTGCTCCGAGCAGATGAAAGCCAACGAGGATCTCGGGGATCCCAGTGAAGTATTGAATGTACCCGAGCACACCTTGTGCCAATGTGATTATGGTGAAGATAATAATTGCTCGGATAATTTCAGGGTAATTCCTTGCTGCAATATATAAAGCAAGCGTTATGCCAAGAAGTGCAATCACCGCCTCTGCATGCAGCGTAGCAACGCCACGAATTTCAAATCCGAAACGACGAGCATCCTCATCACCAGCATGTGGCCCCGAGCCAGTTAAGACTGTCCCAAGAGCGACGACGAGAAAGGTAACGAGAATATGCACCCTTGATAAATTTCGGGTAGTTCTATCGATATCCATTCGCTGCACCGCCCTGAAATTACGGCGCGAGTAAAGTGATGTAGCGCCAGCAATCAAAATAATTGAAAGCAAGAGATGACTTGCAACGGGTAGTGGGTGCAGATCGGTCAAAACGGTGATGCCACCTAAGACTCCTTGTCCCAAGATTCCTAGAACCTGCCCGAGTGCCAAGCCCCGCAAATCACGCCGTCTTGTATATAAAACATGAATCAAAACCACAAGTGCTGATATGACGAGCGCGAAAGTTAACAGGCGATTACCGAACTCAATCCATGCATGCAACTGACCCTCGGCTTGGTTGGCCACTGGGATATACGAGCCATCTGTACATTCAGGCCAAGTCGGACATCCCAGACCAGAACCAGTTAAGCGAACAGCCCCGCCGGTAATAACGAGCGCACCTTGCAGAAATAAAAGCACTCCGTAGAGAGTTTTGCGCAGCAACATATGCTTAGCCTATGACCTGATCAGGCACGCCGCTCGCGCCACAAGTGGCGAGTGGACGCGAATTACGACACAATACTGTTGTGAAAATCAAAGAGCGGGCATCTGTCGTAGTAGGCGATGATCCGCGCACTCGCGATGCGGTGGCGAGGTCGGTCCTTGAAAATGGCCCCTCAACTGCAGTCGCTTTAGGTGAGCGACTTGGCCTGACTCCAGCGGGGATCCGCCGTCACTTAGACCTTCTCGTTGGTGACTCAATTTTGGAAGCTCGCGATCCTCGCGTTGCCGTTTCTCGCGGACGAGGACGTCCCTCAAAAGTATTTGTAATGACCGATTTCGGACGCCAGAAATTTGAACATTCATATGATGATCTTGCTGTTGCTGCCCTTAAATTTATGGCGACACAGTCGGGCGACCATCTTGTAAATTCATTTGCGCAATCGCGTGCAGATGACATTGAACGAAAAGCAGTTACAGCAATTTCCAAGCGCAGCAATAAAGTAGAGGCACTCGCTAATTTTTTATCTGAGCAAGGGTATGCCGCAAGTGTTGGGCCCCGCGGAACAGGCGTCGAACTTTGCCAACATCATTGTCCGATCGCTCACGTTGCAGCAGAATTCCCACAACTTTGTGAAGCTGAGACGAAAGCATTTTCAAAAGTACTAGGAACACATGTACAACGTTTGGCCACTATCGCTCATGGTGATGGTGTTTGCACAACCTACATCCCACAAAAACCAACCACTGCCGGAAAGGCGAACTCATGACTACTGCACATCCAGAACTAGAAGGCCTCGGAAATTACGAATACGGCTGGTCTGATGGAAACGATGCTGGTGCTAATTCACGACGAGGAATCAACGAAGAAGTAGTACGCGACAT
>JBBQEE010000092.1:0-4362 GCA_038320375.1 Candidatus Nanopelagicales bacterium | reverse complement strand
CCTTAAAGATCCAGGCGCGTTGATTCCAGCGATCGCCCAAGATAGTAAAACTGGCGAAGTTCTCATGCTTGCTTACATGAGCCAAGAATCGTTGGCAAAAACTTTGGAATCAGGATTTGCAACTTACTTTAGTCGTAGCCGTAACGAGCTGTGGCTTAAAGGTGCAACATCTGGACATACACAGAAGGTAATTTCGATCGCTTTAGATTGTGATGGAGATTCCCTATTGATCAAAGTCGAGCAACTTGGTGTGGCTTGCCACACCGGAAATGCTACGTGTTTTCATCAGCCGATAAAATTGAATCTGAAGGCTTAAGAAAATGAATCTAGTTGAATTTCAAAAGTATGCAAAAGAATTTAATGTAATCCCTGTTTTCCGAAAACTTTTAGCAGATGGTGAAACCCCTCTCGGGGTTTACCGCAAACTCGCAAAGAACCAAGCTTCAACATTTTTACTTGAGTCAGCAGAACATGGGGGAGTCTGGTCGAGATATTCCTTTATCGGCGCGCATTCACAGGCCACTCTGAGTGAAAGAGATGGCAAGGCAATTTGGGTTGGCGTTACTCCCGCAGGCGCTCCGATGGGAATTGATCCGTTGGAAGCGCTGCGCTTATCGGCCGAGCACTTAAAGTCACCAAAGATTGAGGGACTTCCTCCACTAACCGGTGGGCTAGTTGGATATATGGGCTACGACTCGGTCCGTGGTCTTGAAAAACTCCCAACACTCTCTCTAAAAGATATTCCACTTCCAGAATTAGCATTCATGTTAACTAGTGATCTTGCCGTAATGGATCACGCAGAGGGAACGATAACGCTCATTGCCAATGCCATTAATTGGAATGGAAGTAATGAAAATGTCGATGTGGCATTTTATGATGCGCAGTCTCGACTAGATCGTATGCAATCAGAATTGCAAGGTTCAGTACCCGGCTTTATTGATCAAATACCCGATGTGCAGGAACCGAATTTTACGCAGAATATTTCTAGTGCTGATTTTATTAGCAAAGTACTTATAGCCAAAGAAGAAATAGTCGCAGGTGAGGCATTTCAAATTGTACTTTCGCAACGCTTTGCAATGGATTGCACCGCTGATGCGCTAGATGTCTATAGAGCGCTGCGTTTACATAATCCGAGTCCATACATGTATTTATTTAGATTTACCGATGGAATCGAAATAGTTGGCTCCAGCCCAGAAGCGCTAGTTAAAGTTACGGGCAAAGAGGTCATGGTTCACCCGATTGCTGGAACCCGAAAAAGGTCCACTTCGGCAGAAGAAGACCATCGCTTAGGTGAAGAACTTTTAGCTGATCCCAAAGAAAGAGCTGAACATTTGATGCTAGTTGATTTGGGGCGTAACGATTTGGGACGTATCTGCACACCGGGCAGCGTTGAAGTAATCGACTTCATGCATATTGAACGGTATTCACACGTTATGCATATCGTTTCAACTGTAATTGGAGAACTTGCAACGGACTCGACACCAGTAGATGCACTCTTTGCGGTATTTCCAGCAGGAACACTCTCTGGTGCGCCAAAACCTCGAGCGATGGAAATAATCGAAACCCTTGAACCTACGCGACGTGGTCTTTATGGGGGAGCGATTGGTTATATCGATTTCACTGGAAATATAGACACCTGTATTGCGATACGTACAGCGTTAATTCATAACGGAGTGGCTTACATCCAAGCTGGTGCGGGAATTGTCGCTGATTCTGATCCAGAATCAGAGAATCAAGAATGCGCTAATAAGGCTGCTGCAGTTTTAGGTGCAGTAAGCGTTGCAAATAGATTACGTTTATCTAATGTCTAATTTACTTGAGGTTTTGATTTCAATTGTCGTTGTGTCGGCGCTAGTAGTTGTTATTTCACAACGCTTCAGAATTTCCAAGCGTTATGAAAGAAAGTCTCATTCCCAAAACCCATGGAGCGCTTTAGATAATGGGATTGATCCCACGGATGATGGTGGTAAAAAATGAGCGTTCTAGATTCAATTATTGCTGGTGTTCGAGAAGATCTTGCAGCGCGCAGAAAACCTTTAAATCTTATTTATGAATTGATGGAGACTGCGCCGACTGTTCGTGATGCACATTTGGCGCTAAGTGGAAATGAAATGAAAGTGATTGCAGAAGTTAAGCGATCATCACCCAGCAAAGGCGTTCTTTCAGCAATTTCAGATCCAGCAGCCTTGGCGCAGCAGTACGAAGCGGCAGGGGTGAGTGTTATTAGCGTGCTTACTGAGGAACGTAGATTTAAAGGAACGCTGGCTGATTTAGATGCTGTTCGCAGCAGAGTTGATATTCCAATTTTACGTAAAGACTTTATGGTCGATGAGTATCAATTCTTTGAGGCAAGAGCTCATGGTGCTGATGTAATTCTGTTGATCGTGGCAGCACTTTCAAAGAGTCAGTTACAAGACTTTTTTGATATTGCAACAGAGTTAAAAATGGCGGCACTAATTGAAGTCCATACCGCTGATGAACTTGAACGCGCTCTTGAAATATCACCACGCATTATTGGCGTTAACTCCAGAAACTTAAAGACGCTCGAGGTTGACCCCGCCGCATTTCAAGATTTAATTCCACGCATTCCAAAGAATCTAATAAAGGTTGCCGAATCTGGGATATCCAGTCGCGCCGAAGTCGAATTTGCCCAAAAATACGGCGCAAATGCAATTCTGGTCGGGGAGGCGCTGGTTATCTCAGGCGATCCTGAATTGGCGATGCGAAACTTATTGGGGCACGGGTAGAATTTCAGATATGACAACGACGCCTCGCGAAGATCTCTCCTCGATTCTTGGACATTTTGGTCCCTATGGCGGACGTTTTGTACCTGAGGCTTTAATTGGCGCACTTGATGAGTTAGAGCAAGCACATATAACGGCCCAGAAAGATCCAGTTTTCCTAGCAGAGCTCGCTGAATTACATCGCACATATTCAGGTCGCCCTAGCATCATTACCGAAGCAAAACGTTTTGCTGAGCACGCAGGTGGCGCCCGAATTATTTTAAAGCGCGAAGATCTCAATCACACTGGAAGTCATAAAATAAATAACGTGCTTGGCCAGGCTCTTTTAACTAAGCGCATGGGAAAGAAAAGAATTATTGCTGAGACAGGTGCGGGACAACACGGCGTTGCCTCTGCAACGGCTGCAGCACTCATGGGGTTCGAATGTGTTGTCTATATGGGCGAAGAAGATACAAAACGCCAATCCCTAAATGTGGCGCGTATGAAGTTACTTGGCGCCGAAGTAATTCCAGTTACCAGCGGCTCACGTACTTTGAAAGATGCCATTAATGAAGCGATGCGTGACTGGGTTACAAATGTAGATACGACTCACTACATGCTTGGCACTGTCGCAGGTCCGCATCCATTCCCAACTCTGGTTCGTGATTTCCATAAAATTATTGGTGAAGAAACTCGTGAGCAAGTGCTTGAGTTAACGGGGCGACTACCTGACGCTGTGCTCGCTTGCGTTGGTGGAGGCTCGAATGCAATTGGCATCTTTCATCGCTTTATTTCTGATCCATCTGTCCGTCTGATTGGTTTGGAAGCAGGTGGAGATGGAGTTGAAACCGGTCGCCATGCTGCGACGATCACGGGCGGCACTCCGGGAGTTCTACACGGAACGCGTTCATATGTACTTCAAGATAAGAATGGTCAAACCGTAGAGTCACATTCCATTTCTGCAGGTCTAGATTATCCAGGTGTTGGCCCTGAACACGCATATCTGCACGACATTGGTCGCGCTGAATATCGTGCGATTACAGATGAGCAGGCTATGCACGCATTCGCATTGCTCTCAAAGACGGAAGGAATAATTCCAGCGATTGAAACCGCTCATGCGCTAGCAGGAGCGCTGCAAGTCGGTAATGAGTTAGGTAAAGATGCGGTAATTGTTATAAACCTTTCCGGACGTGGAGATAAAGATGTTCAGACTGCCGCAGATTATTTTGGAATTCCGCTTCACTAAGAAGCGCAAATTAAAATGACTAAGTTAGATGATCTCTTCATCCAAGTGCGTGCCGAAAATCGTGCTGCGCTTATTGCATACATTCCTGCCGGTTTTCCTACACAAATCGGCTGTGGCAAAGTAATTCAAACTTTGGTTGAAGCAGGAGTTGATGCGATAGAAATTGGCTTTCCATATAGTGACCCAGTTATGGATGGTCCAACTATTCAGGCAGCAGCAGTAACCGCACTTGAAAATGGAACGGGCGCCGCTGAAGTATTTGCGGCGTTAAAGACAGCAACGGATGCCGGCGTTCCAGCGGTAGTTATGACCTACTGGAATCCAATCGAAAAATATGGCACTTCGGAATTTGCTAAATCAATCGCGGAAAATGGTGGCTCTGGAGTTATCACC
>JBBQEE010000091.1:0-4409 GCA_038320375.1 Candidatus Nanopelagicales bacterium | reverse complement strand
AAAAGTAAGTCGGTACTCAGCGCGCGAAATATAAAGCCGCTTTTGAGCGCGAGTTAATCCAACATAAGCCAAACGTCGCTCCTCTTCAATTTCCTTAGGGTCATCTAGTGTTCTCGCGTGTGGAAATATTCCATCTTCCATTCCTGTTAAAAATACAGTTGGAAATTCTAAGCCTTTCGCAGTGTGCAGTGTCATCAGCGTTACAACTCCACCATGATCCTCACCATCTGGAATTTCATCCGCATCAGCAACCAGTGAAACTTTTTCTAAGAATCCAGAGAGTGATATTTCCTCATCTTCGCCAAGCTCCTCTAGCGGTCGCTCTTCATATTCCATAGAGGCCGATACAAGTTCTTTTAAGTTCTCAACTCGGACTTCATCTTGTGGATCAGTGCTTGCTTCAAGTTCGGTAAGAAGCCCTGATTGTTCAAGTACTGCTTCGATGATTACAGATGGTTTTGTTTTTGCCTCCACCAGAACGGCAAGCGCCGTTAGCATTGAGGTGAAAGTTCCAATTGATTGTGAAGCTTTATTCGGAACGCCAGTTGCTTCGGTAACGCGCAAGAGCGCATGCCAGAAAGATATATCTTGGCTTTGTGCAAAAATCTCAACTTCTTCAAGTGCGCGATCACCAATTCCTCGTTTTGGAAAATTGATTACACGGCGCAGCGAGACTTCATCATCAGGATTCGCCAGCACTCGCAGATAAGCCAGTAAATCTTTAACTTCTTTACGCTCATAGAAACGAAGCCCACCAACAACTTTATACGGAATTGCTGCCCGCATAAATATTTCTTCAAAAATACGTGATTGCGCATTTGTGCGGTAGAAAACCGCGGTATCTCCCGGATTGGATTGCCCCATATCTTGCAAAGAACGAATCTCAGACTTAATAAATTCTGCCTCGTCATATTCAGATTCAGCAACGTAACCAACCAGTGGAGCACCAGATCCAGCCTCAGACCATAAATTCTTTTCTTTACGCGACGCGTTCTGAGTGATAACTGCGTTTGCAGCATTGAGAATATTTTGTGTTGAACGGTAATTCTGTTCAAGAAGTACGGTGGCGGCATTTGGATAATCGACTTCAAATTGCAAAATATTTCGGATTGTCGCGCCACGGAAGCCATAAATAGATTGATCCGCATCGCCAACCACGCAGAGCTCGGCCATAGGAAAGCCATCTCCCTCACGGCCGGTCAATTCGTTTACTAATACATATTGCGCGTGGTTGGTATCCTGATATTCATCAACCAAGATATGTCGAAATCGAGATCGAAATCGAGATTTGGTCTCAGGAAATTGTTGCAAGACTTGTACTGTTTTCATTATCAAATCATCAAAGTCCAGGGCGTTCGCTTGTTTTAACCGCTTCTCATAAAGGGTATAAACATCAGCAACAATTGTTTCAAATTGGTTCTGGGCTGCAGAGAGATATTGGTAGGGCGTAAGCAACTCATTCTTAGCGTTAGAAATCAGACTTTGGAATTGACGTGGTGGGTATCGCTTGGCATCTAGATTTAAGGTCTCCATGACCCGTGATATTAATTTCTGCGAATCAGCCGAGTCATAAATACTAAATGTGCTGCTGTACCCAAGTCGTTCAATTTCTTGGCGCAGCAATCGAACACACGCCGAGTGAAAAGTTGAGACCCACATAGATTTCGCAATTGGGCCGACTAGCTCTGTTACGCGCTCTTTCATTTCACCTGCAGCTTTATTGGTGAATGTGATCGCCAAAATTTCATATGGGCGCACTTCACGTTCTGCCATTAAGTAAGCGATACGTCGAGTAAGCACGCGGGTTTTACCTGAACCGGCTCCTGCGACTACTAATAGTGGTGCTCCCTGATGGATAACAGCCTTCTGTTGCTGCGGATTTAGACCCGCTAGCAATTGCTCTGTTTCGACCATGGCGCGGAGTCTATTAGGCTTGTCCATCATGGAGCCTTTAGATGATTCAGAGATCAAACGCGTACTTGTAATCAATGCCCACCCAGATGACTCTGACTTTGGTGCTTCCGGAACTATCGCGCAGTGGGTGGCTGCTGGAATCGAAGTTGCCTACGTCTTTTGCACCAATGGTGATCAAGGTGGCGAAGAATCAGGATTTACTAAAGAAGAAATGCCCGCTATCCGACAACGCGAACAACGCGAAGCGGGCGCAGCAGTTGGTGTAACAGATATAACATTCTTAAATTATGTTGATGGCCACTTAGAAGCAACACTTGCACTCCGTAAAGATATTGTACGCCGTATTCGCATCAGCAAACCAGATCGCATGCTCTGCCAATCACCAGAACGTAATTGGGATCGAATTGGCGCTAGCCATCCAGACCACTTAGCTGCAGGTGAAGCAGCTATTCAAGCGGTCTATCCAGATGCGCGAAACCCATTTGCCTTTACAGATTTATTAGATGATGAAGGTTTACAACCGCATCGTGTTAAAGAAGTATGGATGCAAGGATTTGCTCATCCTGATCACTTTGTTGACATCACCGACACTTTCCATTTAAAGATGAAAGCTTTACATGCGCACGCATCTCAAACTGGACACAATAACGAACTCGAAAATATGGTTCGTGAGTGGGGACAACGTAATGCTGGGGTCGCTGGGTTTCCTGAAGGTCATATCGCTGAAGCGTTTAAAATTGTTAATACAAATTAACGAACTATTACAGACTTAATCTCTAACGGTTGCAGCGGAAGTCCATCTCCGGTGTAATAACCTTTTCCAGATGCTTGATCTACTTTATATGCACCAACTTTTTGCATGCGCAGCATTAAAGGCAGTCCTGTAGTAATTTTGCCCCAGATTGTGTAATTAGGTGGCAACGTAGTGTTTTTATAAACCAAGAAAAATTGGCTGCCGTTTGTGCCGGGACCAGCGTTCGCCATCGCAACTGTGCCAACTGGATAATTATTTGCGGTATCTTTTGGAAGATTCTCTTCTTTATATCCCTTCCAAGTGCCAGGTGAACCATTGCCCTGTGCTGATGGATCTCCGCATTGCAGAACAAAAATACCTTCAGTAGTTAGTCGATGACAGAAGGATCCATCAAAATATTTAGCACGCGCTAACGTGCTCATATTTGTAACTGTCTGTGGCGCTGCGCTATTTAAAGAAATGCTAATGACGCCACAATTTGTATTAAAGACCATTGTTTTTGCTAACGTCTTATCGGGGGCGGTCGGTTGTTTCAGCGATGCTGGTTGATGAGCCTGAGAGGTTGGCTTCTTGCATCCCGCTACTGATGTTGGCCGTTCTGCCGCAGTCGCTGGGATATAGGTAAATGAAGTTGCAGCAATCGCTAATGAAATAATGACAGCGAGTTTTTTCATTCTTATTCCCATTCAATCGTGCCTGGCGGCTTACTTGTTACATCCAAAACTACCCGATTTACTTCACGAACTTCATTTGTAATTCTGGTAGAAATCTTTTCTAAAGTCTCATATGGAACCCGGGACCAATCTGCAGTCATCGCATCCTCACTTGATACCGGACGCAAAACTATCGGGTGACCATATGTTCGGCCATCGCCTTGCACGCCGACGCTACGAACGTCAGCCAGTAAGACCACTGGGCATTGCCAAATCTGGCGATCTAACCCAGCGGCCTGTAACTCTTCGCGCGCGATTAGATCGGCATGACGCAATATGTCTAAGCGATCTTGGGTAACGGCTCCAATGATTCGAATACCAAGTCCAGGGCCAGGAAAAGGTTGGCGCCAGATTATTTCTTCAGGTAGACCAAGTTCTAAACCAACTTGGCGAACTTCATCTTTAAATAAAGTGCGCAGAGGTTCGACAAGAGTGAACTTAAGATCTTCGGGAAGTCCACCCACATTGTGATGTGACTTAATATTTGCAGTTCCAGTCCCCCCACCAGATTCAACTACATCTGGATAAAGCGTGCCTTGAACTAAGAATTCCACTTCTCCCCCAGCGGCAATATCGCGCGCAGCCTTTTCAAAAGAACGAATAAATTCACGTCCAATAATTTTTCGCTTTGTTTCTGGATCAGTAACCCCGTCTAACTCTTTCAGGAAAGTTTCACGGGCATCAACCACCACTAATTCAATACCCGTGGCTACAACAAAATCACGCTGCACTTGCTCAGATTCACCACTACGCAAAAGTCCATGATCAACAAAGACACAAGTTAGTTGTGATCCAACTGCGCGCTGCACGATCGCCGCTGCAACCGCCGAATCAACACCACCAGATAATCCGCAGATAACCCGCTTATCTCCAATTAAGGCCTTTGCTTTAGCAACTTCATTTTCGGCGATATTTCCGGAAGTCCAATTAGGTGTGCAGCCCGCAATATTTACCAACCAATTTTTCAATATCTCTTGACCATGTTCAGAGTGCAGAACCTCAGGATGAAATTGCACACCTGCTAGCTT
>JBBQEE010000090.1:0-4413 GCA_038320375.1 Candidatus Nanopelagicales bacterium | reverse complement strand
ATTCAAATCCCATTGCTGCATATTCAGATAGCAGTGAATCAATAACAAAGAATTGGCTTTCATCTTCGATCAACGCACGAAGCGGTGTCCAGTCAGAGCCATTTTCTTTATCAACAATTACTGCGTGACGATTACTAAATGTGCCACGACGAGAATCTTGACCAGCTAAACGAACTGGGCGACCTTCCTTAAGGAATGAACCAAAGGCCAACATTTCACCTGTAGACCAATCGATAGTGCCATCATTGATTGATTCAGCACGCTTTTGTAACTGTGGCAAAAGTTTTGGATGAACATGAAATCCTTCAGGAACTGCAATTTGGGTGGCAATGATTTCACGGATTAACTCTTCAGAAATAAATGTTGGAACATCTTCGGCGTTTGGCACAATCGGTGCTTGGAAATTCGGATCATGCTCTTCTTGGTAATTTGCAACGGAGGCATAAACTTCTTCTAATTGAGTTTGATAATCATCGGCAAGCGCCTGTGCATCCTCCGGATTGATATCCCCACGACCGATAAGTGATTCGGTATAAACGGTACGAGTAGAGCGCTTGGCATCAATTAACTTGTACATCAATGGTTGCGTAAAGCTTGGTTCGTCACCTTCGTTGTGACCACGACGACGGTAGCAAACCATGTCGATTACCACATCTTTATTAAATAGTTGGCGATACTCAAAAGCCAGTCGAGCAACACGTACACACGCTTCAGGATCATCACCATTTACATGGAAGACCGGAGCTTCAATTGACTTGGCAACATCGGTTGAATATCTAGATGTACGAGATGCATGTGGTGCGGTAGTAAATCCAACTTGGTTGTTAACCACGATATGAATTGTGCCGCCAGTGCGATATCCGCGAAGCTGAGAAAGTTGGAGAACTTCAAAGTTAACGCCTTGACCAGCAAATGAGGCGTCACCGTGCAAAAGAATAGGAAGAACAGAGAATAAATCTTTAACATTTAATTTATCTTGCTTGGCACGCACAATGCCTTCAAGAACGGGATTTACCGCTTCTAAGTGTGAAGGATTTGCTGCTAAATAAATCTTGGTCTGTGCCCCAGATTCGGTCGTGAAAATACCTTCCGTACCTAAGTGATATTTAACGTCTCCAGAGCCATGAACTTCGTTCTCCTTGTAGTGACCTTGGAATTCTTGAAAAATCTGGCCGTATGACTTGCCTGCAATATTTGCAAGAACGTTCAAGCGTCCACGGTGTGGCATACCAATACAAACTTCTTCTAAATTACTTTCAGCAGCAGATGAAATTACCGCATCCAGAATTGGAATTACTGACTCACTACCTTCGAGTGAGAAACGCTTTTGTCCAACAAACTTTGTCTGTAAGAAAGTTTCAAAGGCCTCGGCGCTATTTAACTTGTGCAGAATCTTTAACTGTTCTTCACGCGCTGGCTTGGTGAATCCAACTTCTACATGCTCTTGAATCCACTTACGTTCTGCTGGATTTGAGATGTACATATACTCAACGCCGACAGAGCGACAGTACGAGTCGCGCAGAATTCCAAGTATTTTGCGGAGTTGCATAAACTTCTCGCCGCCAAAACCACCAGTTGCAAACTCGCGATCGAGATCCCAGAGCGTTAAACCATGAGTAACAACATCAAGATCAGGATGTGAGCGCTGAACGTATTCAAGTGGATCAGTGTCAGCCATTAAATGGCCATAAATACGATAGGCCTGAATTAACTGTTGTACGCGCGCAGTTTTGCTGATCTCTTCATCTTTAGAAAATTCGAAGTCAGAGGCCCAGCGAATTGGTTCGTAAGGAATACGAAGTGCGGCAAAGATTTCATCATAGAAATTTTCATCACCGAGAAGAATTTGATGGATACGACGGAGGAATTCACCAGATTGCGCACCTTGAATTACACGGTGATCGTAAGTACTTGTAAGAGTGACAACTTTACTAATCGCCATTCGCGCCAAAGTTTCAGCACTCGCACCTTGGAATTCAGCGGGATAGTCCATTGCGCCAACACCAACAATTAAACCTTGACCTTGAACTAATCGAGGAACCGAATGAACGGTGCCGATTCCGCCGGGGTTCGTTAGCGAAACAGTTGTTCCGGCATAATCTTCAACAGTTAGTGCTCCTGCACGCGCCTTCTTAACAATTTCTTCATAGGCAAACCAGAATTGCCCAAAATCTAAATTCTCACAGCCTTTAATTGATGGAACGAGAAGTTGACGGGTTCCATCTGGCTTCGATAAATCAATTGCGATACCTAAATTGATATGTTCAGGGCGACCTAGCGCAGGCTTGCCATCAATTTCACCGTAGAAAGCGTTCATTTCTGGCATCGCACGAATTGCCTTAATCATCGCATAAGCAATTATGTGTGTGAAGGAAATTTTTCCACCGCGAGTACGCTTCAAGTGATTTGTAATAACTGTGCGGTTATCAATCATAAGTTTTGCAGGAATTGCACGAACACTTGTTGCAGTTGGAACTGTTAACGAAGCTTCCATTGAAGAAACAACTCGCGCGGCAACTCCGCGAAGCAGTTCCATACTTGCCGCACTCGGTGTACTAAGTACTGGTGCAGGTTTTACCGCTGCTTGCGCAGGAGTCGGTGTATTAACAACTGGTGCACTCGCTACTGGCGCTGCTGCAGGTGCAGGTACGGAAACAACTGGCGCAGTGACTGGTGCCGGTGTTGTAACAATTGGTGCACTCGCTACTGGCGCGGGCGCTGTAACAACTGGTGCAGTAACGGGCGCTACAGGTGCAGGTACGGAAACAACTGGCGCAGAAGTTTGCTGCGCAGACTTTGGAATTGGGGGAGTTCCACCTTTGGGCGCTCCGGCAATCGGCGCTGAAGAAGATGTAACGCCTGAGGAAGTTGCCACCCCCGGTTTATAGGTTTTAAAGAATTCAATCCAAGAAGGTTCAACAGATGTTGGGTCGCTTTGGTAGCGCTCGTACATTTCTTCTACGAGCCAATCATTGGCTCCGAAATCTGCCGACACTGGCAACTCCTTCTTCACAAAATCTCTGTAAATACCGTTCTTGAGCAGGCTAAGACTATCTGCAGAACGTGGTTGATCTAAAACTCGTTCTTCCCGAGCCAAGCGCGATCTGCCTCACCCAATTCTCGATTTATCTCAGCAAAGGGCGACCCCAACTGCACTCTGGCCCGCAAACCAACTTATGCCGCCTGCCTTGAAGATGACATGTCGAGTCAGCCTTGGGAGAGTTCTCCCATGAGTTCAACTCCCCGCCCTTTAGCGGTAATTTCTGGCGGAAGTCGCGGCCTCGGTTTTGAAACTGCACGTGGTCTTGCCGCACGTGGCTTTGATTTAGCGCTAATCGCTAAAGACTCAGAGCGCCTGAGTAATGCGCACGAGTTATTAATTGCCGAATTTTCACCTTCACATCCAAGTTTGGTGATCTCCACGTACGCCGTTGATTTAGAAAATCAGGGAGACACTCGAGCTATTGCCGAGAAAATCACCAACGAATTAGCAACACCACAAGTTTTAGTTTTAGCACACGGAGTTATGAGCGAGAAAATGTCAAAAACCTTGCGAACTTCAGATGCCGAATGGAATCGGGTTATGTCTATAAATCTCGATTCGGTATTCACACTTGTAAATTCAATCGTTCCCGCAATGACTGATGCTCGTGACGGTCGCGTTGTAATTTACTCTGCCTGCCTTGGTCGTATGTCTGGCCCCGGAAATGCTGGTGGACTTGCGCCATATCGAATTAGTAAAGCAGGAGTGAACGCACTGGTTCGAAACTTGGCACATGAAACTGGACTTGGCGTTCGCGGAATTTATGTTGATGCCATTTGCCCAAATCATTCCCGCACAGATATGGGCGGCGCAGATGCACCACGCAGCGCCGCTGAAGGAGCCGAAACAGCAATTTGGTTGGCCGCTAGTGATATTGCTGAACGAGATCATGCTGGACAAGCGGTTACAGGATTACTTTGGGAGGATCGTCAAGTCGTACCTTGGTGACTAGTTTTATTTTAGTATGAAGTTGTTCTTAATAATGAGTTTTGCTTTGCTCATATGATCTTTAATCGTTGGTTGATCTTTGGTAACTAATTAGTTAGCGCTTTTAGGAACAATCGTTAGCGCTAAATATAAAACTGGAATTGCTAATAAAAATAGTGGAATCGCACCGATTAAGAAGTTTCCTTCGAATTGGTATTTAACAACACCAAGCACAATTAAGTTAGCCAATACTGCTGGCGCTCTGCCCCAATTTTTCTCATTCGCAAAGGCCCGCCCGCAAGCGATTAAACCAAGACCCCCGAGAATTGAAAATCCGATTACGCCCATAAGTGGCGGCAATTCGCGATCTTCATGAGTAAATCCCATAACCGTTACCCAGATACCTAGGGCTAACACAACTGCCCCTTCGAGATAGAGCAGGG
>JBBQEE010000089.1:0-4452 GCA_038320375.1 Candidatus Nanopelagicales bacterium | reverse complement strand
GATCGAATCCGCGCCTTTGGTTGGGATGTGACAACACTTGACGGCCACGACATTTCTGCAATTTTAACGGCAGCTTCAGAAGTCACTTCAAATCCACATATATTGCTCTGCTACACGGATCCAGTTCGAGGATTACCTGTTCTAGAAGAACGCAAACCTACTTTGCATTACTTGAGATTTACGGGCGCCGACGAACGAGCGAAATACGAGAAGGCTTATCAGGAGATGATCAAATGAGTTACGAAATAGTGGCACGCCCGCATCAACAAAACTTTATTGATTGGGCAAAAGATAAGCCAGAAGTTTTAGTTCTATCTGCCGATCTAACCAACTCTTGCGAAGTCGGCAAATGGCGCGACACATATCCCGATCGATTTTTCTCGATGGGAATGGCCGAGCAAAATATGTTGGGAATGGCTGCGGGATTAGCCCGTGAGGGTTTTGAGCCTTGGCTGCACACATTCTCGGTCTTTTTATATCGGCGCCCATTGGATCAATTACAGATGTCTGTTGCTTATCCAGCACTGAAAGTCAGGCTGGTGGGATTTCTTCCCGGAATTATGACTCCGGGAGGAGTTACGCATCAAGCAATTGAAGATATTGCAATTCTTCGCGCAATACCCAATATGACTATCTTAGAAGTTGGCGATGCAACTGAAGTTGAGTCAGTTCTAGATGTTGCGCACGCGATTGATGGCCCTGTTTATATTCGGATGTTACGCGGTGAAGTAAGTCGAATTTTTCCTAAAGATGAACCCTTCATTCTTAATACTGCTCGAATACTGTCGACGGGTACGGATATAACTCTATTTACATCAGGAATCATGACCGAAGAGGCGTTACGCGCAATCTCATTATTACAAGAGCGCGAAGTTTCGATATCTCACCTACATATTTCTACTTTAAAACCATTTACTGACCCTCGAATTATTGCTGCGCTAAAAACTGCGAAACATGGAGTAATAACAATGGAGAACCACTCGATTATTGGGGGATTGGGAAGTGCTATCGCTGAAGTCATGGCAGAACGTGGGATTGGCGTTCCATTGCAGCGGATCGGATTAAAAGATACTTATGCTCATGGTGCCTCACAAAAATTTTTGATGTCTGAATACGAAATGGATGCACAAGCGCTTATCTGTGCGGTGGAAGTTGCACTTGGACGTAAATTAAATATTCACGAGACGGAACTTGAGCAACAACGTTCTGTGACCGTCCATAGCAGTGCAAAGGCAGAAGCGCTCTGATGGATCGCCTCGTTGTTACTTATGCTTTTACTGGTGAAAATCCCCAAGCGATGGCAGATTTGATTAGAGTTGAACAAACGATCGAATTTCCATTTGAATTGGCGGCAAAGTGGATCCAAGAGGAAGTAGTTGGAAAAGTAGAGGAAATTACCTCTTCTAGCGATCAAAAACACACAATAGTCATTTCCTACAATCCTGATGTAACAGGTGGTGAACTTACTCAACTTCTAAATGTGCTTTGGGGAAACACCTCCTTATTTCCCGGAATAAGGATTGTAGATTTAAAAATACCTGATTCAATTCTGAAAAATTTTAAAGGTCCTCGCTTTGGAATATCAGGTTTACGCCAGATGTTTAACGCGCCTACGCGGCCACTTCTTACCACAGCGTTAAAACCAATGGGCTCTGACTCAAGAACCCTTGCCGAAATGGCGCGCACGCTTGCTTTATCTGGTTTTGACATTATCAAAGATGATCACAGTTTGGCTAATCAACCTTGGGCTCTTTGGAAAGAAAGAGTTACGTTGATTTCACGAGCAGTAAGAGAAGCTAATGAAATTACAGGTCGAAATTCTTTATACGCCCCTAGCTTAAATCTGCCATTTGATCAGCTGCATGATGCTGCTCATTCAGCAAAAGAACTTGGAGCTGGTGCGCTTCTAGTGTTACCTGGAATTACAGGCTTTGATTCACTACGTGTTATCGCTGCTGATGATTCAATTGGACTTCCAATTCAAGGCCACCCATCAATGTTGGGTTCTATTGTTTTACCCAGTGATATCGGTATTTCTCACGGAATTGTTTTTGGAACCCTGATGCGTTTAGCGGGTGCAGATATTTCAATTTTTCCTAATCTGGGCGGGCGATTCTCATTCTCTAAAGACCAATGTTTAGAAATTGTAAAATATTCTCGCGCTGAGTTAGGTTCACTCAAACCGACTTGGATATCACCCGCGGGAGGCATGACTTTGGAACGAATCCCAGAGATGGTTGAGATGTATGGTCTCGATACTTCATTACTAATCGGTGGCGCACTCTCGCGAGGAGACTTAGCTGAAAATGCTGCACAAATGAGTGAACTGGTGCATACCTACTAAACTGACGCCATTATGTGGACCAAGTTAAAAAAATTATTTGCCGATCGCCGAGTTTGGGTTCGCCAAATATTGGTAGCTGGACTTGCTGGTGCAGTAGCCTGGCAGTTAGGTGACTTGCTCGTAGAAGGTGGCGGCTTAGTCGCAGCGATTGTCTGCACTTTAAGTATCCGCATTTCACTCCACAAATCAGTGCGCGAAGGCTTTGGGCAGATTGTTGGCACTGCAATTGGTGCTTCTATCGCCTTAATAAATGTGTCGATATTCGACTTTGGTTTCATCTCAGTTGGTCTCACCGTTATTTTCTGTGCTGTAGTGGCCCGCGCTTTACATTTAGGTGAGGTGGCCTCCGTAAATGTGCCGGTCACTGCGCTAATTGTTATCGGCCCTGGAATAAGTGGAACAACCGCTGCCCATCGACTTGGATCTACTCTGATCGGCGCTGCAATAGCAATTATTTTTTCTTACTTCTCTCATGCGAAAACACCAGTTGGTCGAGCAATTGACCAAATAACGGATGTCAGCACAAAGGCGGCAGAGCTACTCGCAAATATGTCTGAAGGTGTTGCGGCGGGTTACACACAAAAAGAAGCTGGTAATTGGTTAGCGAAAGCACGCTTGTTGATGGAGGCTGTCCCTTCAATTCGGGCACAATCTGTCGAAGCTCGTGGACATGCCAGATGGTTTCCAACTGCTGAAAAAGATGAAGCTGAAGAAGTTTATATTCAAGGGATTGCTATCGAACACACCCTGCTACAAGTGAGAACTATTGCGCGAACACTTTTTGATTCAGCAGTAAGTGGTGGAATAGCGGAATCAACAAAAAAACAGATTGCTGTTGCTTTATCGGCAGCCAGCTTCGCAATCTCTGCAAAATTTGACGATGATGAAGATTTTGAAACATCAACAACTGCAACAGATGATGCTCGTGAGGCCGGTGCAGCGCTAGCGGAGAACTTAATTGAAGATGCTAAAGATGCCGATCAAGAACAGATTATTAGAGGCCTATCGATGGTGGCAAATATCGAACGAATTGCAGATTCTCTTGATCAAAATTCACCTGCCCTTAAAGATGTGAGTACCCCTGAAGAGCCTGCCAACGCCAAGGTCATGGCGGTATCGCCTCTAGATCAAACGTTGAAGCTAAACAAGCGGATCAGCAAGCGTATGGGGAGGGTATTTCGTAAGTACTTCTAGCTTTGTGTCTTGAATTGCCTATACCCCTAGGGGTATACTAGATTTCAAGGATTCAATGACAAAGGAGAAATTATGTGCTCGAAAGTTGTTTGCCAAAATTGTAAGAAATACACCTGGTCCGGCTGCGGAGAGCACATTGCGGAAGCGCTCGACGGACTAACGCAAGAGCAAATTTGCACTTGCCAAGGTTAAGAAAATGTCAAAAATTTCTCCAACGCACATTTTGCAAGACCAAGACCAAATTGATGCAATCTCTAAGCGTATGAAGCGCGCGCAAGGCCAAATGGGCGCAGTTGTCAGAATGCTGGAAGAAGGCCGTAGTTGTGAAGATGTTGTCACGCAATTAGCAGCTATCAATAAAGCAGTTACGACTTCGGGATTTACATTGATCTCTGCGAGCCTAAAAGAGTGCATAAAAGAAAATAAAAATAGCAGCCAAGCGGTTACCGAAAAGTTACAAAAACTTTTCTTGAGTTTGGCATAAAGGAAACCATGAAGTTGTTGCAATTAACCGAGGAAGTAAAACTGTTTCAGTTAAAAATTTATTAACGCAGGAGAATCTTGAAATTCGCTATGACAAGTTGATTTTGAGTCCCGGCGCGTCCCCAGTAGTACCGCCTATTCCCGGTGTTGAACGGGCAATGACTTTGCGTACTGTTGAAGAAGTAGAGCGAATTACGACTCGCGTGAAAGAAGCACCAACATCAGCAGTAGTTATTGGTGGTGCAGTGATTCCAGCAGCAATCGTGATTATGGCCATTGGCGTTCGTCCTGACACTTCTCTCGCAAATAGATATAGGGTTTAAATATGAAGGCAATTCAGATAGATCACTTTGGTGGGCCAGAAGTATTAGTTTTAGTAGACCTACCTGATCCGGTCCCTTCGGATTCTGAAGAGTGAATAGATGTCACCT
>JBBQEE010000088.1:0-4478 GCA_038320375.1 Candidatus Nanopelagicales bacterium | reverse complement strand
CACGGCCTGGCTAATTTATTTCGACTCTCATCACTTGCTTCGCTCGAAGGCTATTACTACAAGCCGCGTATGGATCGTGAGTTACTTTCAAAATATGCCGATGGGCTAATTGCAACAACTGGTTGTCCGGGTGGCGAAATTCAGACTCGACTTCGCATGGGCAATTACAAAGAGGCAATACGCGCCGCAAGCGACTATCGCGATATTTTTGGAGCCAGCAACTTCTTCCTTGAATTGATGGATCATGGAATTGATGTCGAGACACGAGTAAAAGAAGATCTTTTGAAACTTGGTCGTGAACTCAAACTTCCTCTACTTGCAACCAATGATTTGCACTACACCCGACATGAAGATGCGCCTGCTCATGAAGCGCTGTTATGTGTTCAATCTGGTTCTACTTTGGCAGATCCTAAACGCTTTAAATTCGATAACGATGAGTTTTATCTCAAGTCTCCAGCGCAAATGCGCGAACTATTTAAAGATATTCCAGAAGCTTGCGATAACACCTTACTTATTGCTGAACGCTGTAATGTGAAATTACGCGAAGGTGAAAATTTAATGCCCGCATTCGCGGTCCCGGCTGGCGAAACGGAAGACACTTGGCTGCGTAAAGAATCTGAACGTGGCCTCATAGAGAGATTTGGTGACCGTCTCACTGACGTCGAACGTAATCGTTTAAATTACGAATTAGAGGTCATGGAGAAAATGGGATTCCCTGGCTACTTCTTAGTAGTTGCCGACCTAGTCTCACATGCAAAGAAAGTTGGAATCCGAGTTGGACCAGGACGAGGTTCGGCGGCGGGTTCACTTGTCGCGTATGCACTAGGTATCACTGGATTAGATCCGATTGAGCATGGACTTTTATTTGAACGTTTTCTAAATCCAGAACGTATTTCTATGCCTGATATTGATTTAGATTTTGATGAGCGCCGGCGCAACGAAATGATCCGTTATGCAACTCAAAAATATGGTGAAGATCGAGTGGCTCAAATTATTACCTATGGAACTATCAAATCTAAACAAGCGCTAAAGGATGCAACTCGGGTGCTCGGTTATCCCTATGTAATCGGGGAGAAGTTAACTAAGGCGCTTCCGCCATCTGTAATGGGCAAAGATATTTCTTTATCAGGTGTTTTTGATTCGCAAGACCCACGTTATGGCGAAGCAGGTGAATTCCGAGATTTATACAGCACCGACCCTGACTCTAAAAAAGTTGTTGATGTAGCACGCGGACTAGAAGGCTTAAAACGCCAATGGGGAGTGCACGCCGCTGGAGTAATTCTCTCGCGCGAGCCGTTACTTGATGTAATTCCAATTCATCGGCGTGAAGCAGATGGCGCCATAATTACACAGTTTGATATGGGTGCTTGCGAATCTACTGGACTTCTAAAGATGGATTTTCTAGGTCTTCGAAATCTCTCGGTACTCGATGACGCGTTAATTAATATAAAAGAAAATCAAGGCGTTGATGTTGTACTCGAGGATTTACCGCTCTCTGATCAAAAAACATTTGAACTACTTTCGCGTGGTGACACACTCGGTGTGTTTCAACTCGATGGCGGACCGATGCGCGCACTGCTGCGAAATATGGCCCCGGATTCATTTGCCGATATTTCAGCGGTGATTGCTCTTTATCGCCCCGGTCCAATGGGCGAGAACGCGCACAATAACTACGCAGATCGAAAAAATGGTCGTAAACCAGTTGAACCAATTCACCCAGAGCTTTCTGAGGCGCTAAAAGATATTTTGGGTGACACCTATGGATTAATTGTTTATCAAGAACAGGTAATGGCGATCGCCCAGAAGGTTGCTGGCTTTTCACTAGGTCGTGCTGATTTATTGCGAAAAGCTATGGGTAAGAAAAATAAAGAGATTCTGGATAAAGAGTATGTGCCATTTGAAGCCGGAATGAAAGAGAATGGTTTCTCAACTGCTGCCATTAAAAGACTTTGGGACGTCCTAATTCCGTTTTCGGATTACGCTTTCAACCGAGCACATAGCGCCGGTTATGGTGTTGTTTCTTTCTGGACGGGTTACCTGAAAGCAAACTATCCAACAGAATATATGGCGGCGTTATTAACGAGCGTTCGTGATGATAAGGATAAGTCTGCGCTTTATCTTTCAGAGTGTCGCCGTATGGGAATCAAAGTTCTTCCACCAGATGTGAATGAGTCAAATGCTGAATACACCCCCCGCACATCAGATATTCGATTCGGCCTAGCAGCGATCCGCAATGTAGGAGAAGGTGTTGTTGCTTCGATTAAGAGTGCACGTGAAAGTAAAGGTGCCTTCACTTCCTTTGGAGATTTCCTAGCAAAGGTAGATGCGCAGGTTTGCAATAAGAAAACTATTGAATCACTAGTCAAAGGTGGAGCCTTTGACTCACTACTTCATCCGCGCAAAGGTCTAATGTCAATCCATCTAGAAGCGATTGATTCGGTAATCGAGAGCAAGCGTGCAGAAGCAATTGGCCAGTTTGATCTCTTCGGTGGCGAGTCAATGACACAAGTTGCAGGTCTGGATATTGAGATCCCAAATATTGAATGGGATAAAGGAACACTTTTAGTTTTTGAGCGCGAAATGTTAGGACTATACGTTTCAGATCACCCGCTACTTGGTGTGGAACATATTTTGCGTTCCAACACAGATATGTCGATTAGCGCCTTACTAGCCGATGAAAGTTCTCCTGACGGAGTTGCAACTCTTGGCGGATTGATCACTGGTGTTCAGCGCAAGGTCTCTCGTCAGGGAGTGTCTTGGGCGATCGTTAGTTTAGAAGATCTGGAGGGCGCCGTTGAAGTTCTGTTTTTTGCAAATACTTACAATCAATATGCGCTCACTTTAATTGAAGATCGAGTTGTAACCGTTCGTGGTCGATTTGAAAGACGAGATGAACAATTACGTTTTACTGCGCTAGAAATGAAATTACTTGATGTTTCAACAGGTCCAGTTGGGCCACTGCTAATCTCGCTTCCAATCGCACAGTGCACGCCGCCAGTTGTCGATCGAATGAAAGAAATTCTGCGCTCTCATCCGGGTAAGCGCGAAGTTCATATGCAGATCGATGACCAAGGTGTATTAACAACAATGAAGATTGATGCGCTCGTCACATCATCACCAAGTTTGAGCGCTGATCTGAAATCGATTCTGGGTCCAGACTGCTTAGTCAGATAATCGCAATCCAAGGCGGTAGCAGCGCCCGATAGACTTTAGGCATGATTCGTACGCTTGATCTCCGAGGTACCAAGCTCTCTAAGGCTGGCTACCAACGCGCGATTCCACGAGCAACTCTTGATATTGCAGCGGCCATGGTTGCGATTGAGCCAATTTTAAAACGCGTTAAAAATGGTAACGAAGAAGATTTATTGGCGTTGGCCGAAGAATTTGATGGTGTTCGTCCGATTCAGATTCGCGTTCCACAATCGGCGTTAGATCAAGCGCTTCTTGAATTAGATCCTAAAGTTCGCACTGCGCTAGAGCGCTCGATTGAAAGAATTAAATTAGTTCACAATGATCAAATTCGTAGCGAAAAAACAACACGCGTAGTTGATGGTGGCACTGTTACAGAGCGCTGGATTCCAGTCGATCGAGTCGGGCTTTATGTTCCGGGTGGTCGTGCGGTTTATCCAAGTAGCGTTCTTATGAATGTAATTCCTGCACAAATCGCCAAAGTTTCAAGTATCGCTGTCGCATCTCCTCCCCAAAAAGAATTTGGCGGGCTACCGCATCCAACAATTTTGGCAGCGTGTGCGCTACTTGGAATTACTGAGGTTTACGCCGTCGGTGGTGCGCAGGCAATTGCTCTCTTCGCTTATGGAATGGATAACCTGAGTGAGAAATGTGACTTAGTAACTGGTCCTGGAAATATCTATGTGGCCGCAGCTAAGCGTGCGCTGCGTGGTGTTATTGGAATCGATTCAGAGGCTGGCCCAACGGAGATTGCGATACTTGCCGATGAGAGTGCACGCGCGGCAGATGTTGCCTCTGATTTAATTAGTCAAGCAGAACACGATGTCATAGCCGCTGCAGTGCTGGTTACTAATTCAGAAAAGTTAGCGCAGGAAGTTATAAATGAGTTGACTGCGCGGGTTGCCAAAACCAAGCACTCTGTAAGAATTCGAGAAGCACTCTCTGGAGTCCAATCAGCGATTGTTTTGGTTGATTCAATCGAACAAGGTTTAGATGTTGTGAATGCATATGCCGCTGAGCATTTAGAGATACAAACACTTAACTCAGTGAGCGATTCTTTGAAAATTAGAAATGCTGGAGCAATTTTTATTGGCCGTTTCTCGCCAGTTTCACTTGGAGACTACTCAGCGGGCTCTAATCACGTTTTGCCAACAGGGGGATGTGCTTGTCATAGCAGCGGGCTTTCGGTTCAAACTTTTCTCCGTGGATTGCACTACATCGAATATTCGAAAGATGCTTTCGTTGATATTGCAGAAACAGTTATCACTTTGGCTAACTCAGAGGATATA
>JBBQEE010000087.1:0-4587 GCA_038320375.1 Candidatus Nanopelagicales bacterium | reverse complement strand
CTAGTGATGCCATATCAATATCTTCGCCAGTAACAGAGCGAACTACATCGGGACCGGTAACAAAGATGCGACCTTCTGGAGCAAGAACAACAATGTCAGTTAAGGCTGGACCATAAGCGCCACCACCAGCCGTTGGTCCAAGAACCAATGAAAGTTGTGGGATCCGGCCACTGGCCAAAATCATGGATTGAAAAACTTCTCCAAAAGCATCTAGCGATGAAACTCCATCACTTAAGCGAGCCCCACCAGAGTGCCAGATACCAATGATTGGCGTTTGGTTTGCCATCGCTTCTTTATAAGCGCTCACAATTACTTTTGATCCGACCACACCTAGCGCGCCACTTTTAATTGTGGCATCGGATGCGAATACAACTACTCGATTTCCTTTTATCGCACCAGATGCTGCGATCATTCCGCAATCAGTACGTTCGACTAAGAGTGATGAAGTGCCCGGATCCAGGAGGCGTTCGATGCGAAGCAATGGATCGCGAGAGTCAATCTCACTATTAGTCATAAGGTTATTATTTTATAGAGTTGCGAATGCCAATACAACGTTATGGCCACCAAAACCAAATGAATCATTGAGTGCAGCGATTTGTCCAGCAGGAAGCGTACGTGGTTTATCACGCACAACATCTATTGTGACTGCTGGATCTAAATTCTCGATATTAATTGTCGGTGGAGCTAAACGCTCTTGTAACGCTTTGACAATAAAGACTGACTCAATTGCGCCAGCGCCACCCAGTAAATGCCCAGTCATAGATTTGGTTGCTGAGACTGCAACATGATCAGCATCTACACCGAGTGCGATTCGCAACGCATTTGCTTCAGCAACATCACCTGCTGGAGTTGAAGTTGCGTGAGCATTTAAGTGAACAATATCTTTTGTCGAAAGTTTGGCATCAGCGAGCGCGAACTTAATTGCTCGCTGTACGCCGCTGCCATCAGGATCTGGTGCAGCAATGTGATAACCGTCAGATGAAAGTCCTTGCCCAACTAATTCGCAGTAAATCCTGGCACCGCGTGCTTTAGCGTGTTCGTACTCTTCTAAAATCAAAACTCCGCCGCCTTCACCAAGTACAAATCCATCTCTATCTAAATCATATGGACGAGATGCGCGCTCTGGCGCATCATTGCGAGTAGATAGCGCTTTCATTGCAGCAAAACCTGCCATCGGCAATTGGTGGATCGCTGCTTCAACACCACCACTAACCACGACTTCGGCGCGATTTGAGCGAATCATTTCTAGGGCGTAACCAATTGCTTCGGCGCCAGATGCGCATGCACTTACAGGTGTATGAACACCTGCGCGAGCTTGAAGTTCTAGGCCAACATTTGCAGCAGGGCCATTAGGCATCAACATCGGTACTGTATGTGGACTAACTCCACGAGCGCCCTTCTCTTTCAAATTATCAAATTGATCTAGAAGAGTAATTACTCCACCGATACCGGATGCGATAACAACGCCGAGACGCTCTTTATCGACATCGGGAGCGCCGGCATCTTTCCAAGCTTCACGGGAGGCAATGAGAGCGAATTGTTCAGAACGATCTAAGCGACGCATTTCTACGCGCTCCATTTGTTCTGCAGGTTCAGTTGCTACACGAGCCGCAAAATGAACAGGCAGCAGTTCGCGCCAATCTTCAGTAAGTAAACGAACTCCACTTTTGCCAGCAAGTAGCGCCAACCAAGTTGATGCAACATCTGCCCCAAGTGGGGTGGTTGCACCAAGTCCGGTTACTACTACGCGGCGCATTTTTTATTAGTTAGATGCGCTTACGATGAAATTAACAGCATCTCCGACAGTTGCAAGATCAGTTACTTTCTCATCAGGAATCTTCACGCCAAAACGCTCTTCACAAGCAACGACAACCTCAACCATGCTCAGTGAATCAACTTCTAGATCATCAGTGAAGTTCTTATCTAATTCAATTGATGCTGCTGGAATACCGGCAACTTCTTCAACGATCTCTTTGATCCCTGCTAGTACATCTGAAGCTGTTAGTGCCATTGTTGTGGTTCCATTCTTTAGCTTGATTAACTAGATGTTATCTACTGATAACTTCTTGAACAAGACGCAATTCTCTCTGATTGGTGGCCTTACTTCCTAGTAATTTTCCCCTATCTTGCAAAAAATTATGGTTTGGGGGGTAATTTCACAACTTGTCCCGCGTAAACGAGACCTGCGCCATATCCAATCAAGAGCGCAATTTTGCCATGAAGTTCTGGATGTTTTAGCAAGAGCGCATCCATCGCCAGCGGAATAGATGCTGCTGAAGTATTTCCGTTGGTGCGAATGTCATCTGCGATTACTACTGAATCAGGTATCTTCATTTCCTTCGCCATTGATTCAATAATTCGAATATTTGCTTGATGTGGAATGAAAGCATCTATCTCATCAACAGTTAACCCCGCCGCATCAAGTGCCTTGATCGCAGCCTTACTCATTGAAAAAACTGCCCAACGATAAACAACTTGACCTTCTTGAGAAATATTTGGCCAGCTAATATCTGCCTTGGTTAATTGAGTTTGAATATCACGTGCATCAATCCAAGATGGAGTCATTAAAATTGCATCGCGACTATCGGCATCTGATCCCCATTCAACTGGACCAATTCCGGGTTCGCTAGATTCACCGATAACTACTGCGCCAGCACCGTCGGCGAAAATGAATGCAGTTGCGCGATCAGTGGGATCGGTAAAGTCAGAAATCTTTTCGACACCAATAACTAATACTTTTTTAGAGGTACCGGCTTTGACGAAATCGTGCGCCATGGCAACGCCGTAACAAAAACCAGCACAAGCCGCGTTGATATCAAAGGCCGCCGCTTTGGGATTTCCCATTCGCTGCAAGATTGCAGTTGCCGCTGATGGAGCCTGAAAAGGAAAAGTAATTGTTGCAACAATTACAGTGTCGATATCTTCAATTGTTAACTTTGCTCGCGCGAGCGCTTGCTTGGCCGCGCCTTCAGCCATATCCAGAACAGATTCATCGGCTGCGGCATAACGGCGCGATTGAATTCCCGTGCGTTGCACAATCCATTCATCACTTGAATCAATAGCATCGACAATTTCAGAGTTGGGAACAAGGCGAGCGGGACGATAAGCACCGACCGATAAAATCTGACTTTCGCTACCTGTTTTACTCTTTATTGCCATTTACTCGGTTCCTGACTCTTCTTGGTAATGGCGCTCTACAAATTCTTGCGCCAGAGTTAAATCTACAACTGTTTTTAGAGCAAATGTTTCAACGATTGGTACTGCACGCTTTAGTAATCCAACCAGAGTACCTGCAGGTGGAACTTCAATTGCTCCTGAAACGCATTTGGACAGGGTATTCATACATAAATCCCATCTAACGGGATTAGATATTTGGGCAACGATACGATTTAAAATTTCTCGGCCATCACGAATTACTTCACCATCTTTATTTGAAATCACACCACATTGCGCATCGTTGGTACTTATCGCACTTGCCAAAATTCGTAACGGTTCCACCGCTGGCTGCATAAATGAAGTATGAAATGCTCCTGCAACCGCCAGCGCGCGAACTCGCGCACCTTCTGGTGCTAACCGAGTAAGTGCAGCTAAATCTCCAGCGGCAACAATCTGTCCGCCGCCGTTATCGTTTGCGGCAACCAATCCGAGTTCGGCGATTGCCTGCAAAACTGTGGCGCGATCGCCACCAAGAACCGCGGACATTCCAGCGGGAGATATTGCTGCAGCTTTAGCCATCTCGATTCCACGAGCACGAACTAATTTCATGGCATCAAGTTCACTAATTACTCCAGCCAGCGTGGCGGCAGTTATTTCGCCAACTGAGTGACCCGCTATAAATGTAAATTTATTTTCTGACGCCAGTGCGCGAGCGCCCAGTAAGCCAGCGGCAACAATTAGTGGTTGGGCGTTGGCGGTATCTTTAATTTCATCGGCGTCGGCGCTACTTCCCAGGTGGATTAAATCTAAATCAATGGCGCCCGACCATCCCTTGAGCAACTGCGCCGCGGCTGGGTCACTGAGCCATTGGGTTAACATCCCCGGAGTTTGCGCGCCTTGACCCGGTGCAATCAGTGCCAACATGTTCCAGATTTTAGGCGGGCGAGTAGGTACCACCTAGTACCGCCCGCATTAAATCTGCAATTTCCAATTGTTAAAAAACCTACTGGCAAGTAACCTTTGGCTATGAAGATTGCCGTATGCATTAAACAAGTCCCTGATTCATGGGCTGAGAAGAAGATGGTCAACGGAGTTCTCGATCGCGTTAGCGTTGATGCCGTTCTTAATGATTTAGATGAATACGCAGTTGAAGAAGCGCTGCGTTTATCTGAAGCACATGGTGGCAATGAAGAAGGCGGCGCCAATACTGTAACTGTCATTTCTATGGGACCAGAGCGCGCAACTGAAGCGATCCGTAAAGCACTTTCTATGGGCGCAAATGATGCGATTTTGGTAACTGATTCAGCGCTCGTGGGCGCCGATGCGCTTGCAACATCGGCAGTACTTGCAAAAGTAATTTCAGATGGTGGATATGACTTAGTTATTTGTGGAACTGAATCAACGGATGCACGCATGAGCGTTATTCCGGCG
>JBBQEE010000086.1:0-4635 GCA_038320375.1 Candidatus Nanopelagicales bacterium | reverse complement strand
GGGCGGCAGCAATTCCGTATCCAGTTTTGTTTGGTGCGATGAGTTCTTTCTTGCCCTGCTTTTGAATTAGGTAGGTAAGGTTGAAAACCTCGCTCTTGATATCTGTAACCTTGACATCGATATAGAAAGATTTATCAATGACTCGACAATTGGTTAGGCGAATATTTTTTGTACCTAAAAGATATTGATAGCTTTGGGTGATGATCTGCGTAAAATCTGTAATTGAAACACCTGATCTAAAATCGGCCGTCGAAAAAGCGATTGCGGTTGTGAAATCTTTTTTAGCAAGTGCCTTACTCTGACCAGTGATTGTTGCAAGGGCACTCTTCTTGACCATAGCAGTGCAACCAGGACTCACAACTGGCTGGAGATCAGCGCTTGCTGTATTCAAAGAAACAGAACTGATGATTAGAACTATCACACTAAATAAGTATTTGTTCATACCCAGAATTCCTTTACGAAAATTATTTCGCTGGCTCTAACTCGGGCACCGGAATAGCCGGAACTGTTATCGGATCTTTTTCACGTTCACGACGAACGACACGATCTGGCTCGCCAATTTCAGCCATAGCCTGACCTCCTATTCATTTCTTCTAATTAAGAACCCTAAATTTAGCAGCGCCCTCTAAATCTGGCACCCTAGAAATCGCCACCAAATTCTGCCTATCTAAATGAAAGTAGCCCGTGTTTAATGAGCAGATGAACGTAGCCAAATGGCGCCGCCGCTTCATTCAAGCGCTGCGCATTTACCCAGTGGTGGTTCTCACCATCGTGGGAGTGGGCTTGCTCCTAGGTGGCTTTGATACGACTGATGATTCTTCATTGAGTCACAAGGTTTTAGTTCTCGCTTCATACCTCCTTATTGGAGTTGCCCCAATTTTGGCAATTATTGGTTTCATCGTTATTGGACGAGCAGTTGATGCTGAATATAAAAGTAATAAGACTAATCAAAATAAATTTAACTATGGTGATGCCTTTGAGATTCCCAATGAAGAGATGCACGGTTACAAGTTAACTTATCTAACTGGCCGTCCACCAATGCTCACTGGATTGACTGGTGACACATATTCGACCGATGCCAGCGCTACTTGCTCAGTGGACGATCAACATATTCCCCCAGTTATGAACTGTGAATGTGGATTCTACGCATTCAAAGAACTAGAGGAAGCCAAATTTGAATTATCTATTCATCCGGGCTCATTCTTGATTGATGTTGACTTGTACGGAATCGGCTTTGTCTACAAACGTGGCTTCCGCGCCGAGACCCAAGTTGTAAATAACTTGAGAGTTCCCAATCGTTGCATGCGCTGCAAAGTTTTTACACCGAAAGTATTTGTTCCCTCTTTTAAACTTGGATTAGGAAACTACAGCTGGTGGCAGTGGCAAATCCGCTGCGGCCTCTGTAGTAGTTCATTCAAAGAGAGTGACAAAGTGAGTATCGATGAGATGTCAAAGTATTTAAAGGTTTCTATTTCATGAAATCTAAGTTCATTGGTCTGCTTAACGCGGCACACTTTCTGCCAACCATGACTGTTACAACGCTGACCTTTATTCTGGCAGTTAGAACTAGCAATCTCACCACTGCACTTGGAATCGCACTGACATTCTTTAGTGGTCAGCTAATTGTTGGTTGGAGTAATGACTTAATAGATTTCAGTGACGATCTAGCCCATCAGCGCAGCCATAAACCACTAGTCTCCGGAACAATCATGCTGAGCAGTTTGCAACTAGTAATTGTTCTTGATTCACTACTTCTTTTATTACTCACTATTTTTGGACCGCTATCAGGAAAATATGGACTACTTCATTTACTTGCTATCGCTAGCGCGCTTTCCTATAACTTAAAATTAAAGCGCACTTTGCTCTCATTTCTACCTTATGCAATTTCATTCGGATTACTTCCACTAATCATTCTTGGCGCTACCAATTACCCATATCAGTGGTGGGCGCCAGCCATTGGAGCTCTCTTCGGCATTGGCGTCCATATTGCCAATGTCTTTAAAGATTTAGAGGAAGATCTAGAGAGTGGCATTAGAGGTTTACCTCAAATTGCAGGAGAGCGATTATCCAGGTTTATCTGCACGTTCTGTTTCGGTGGCTCAGCACTTATTCTCTATTTCCAAACCGATAGTGTCGCTGCACTAATTATTTTAATTGGCGCGATAACTTTCTTATTTCCACTCCCCCGCAAAATTACATTCCCATTGGCCATGGTGCTGGGGTTAGCCACCATGCTGATCTTCGCAATCGGGCTAAGTTCTACTAATTATTAATTACTTGATTTTGATTCGAGGATCAATAAATGGCGCAAGCAGATCAGCAAGCAAGTTACCAAGAACAATCGCAATAGCCGAAACGAGAGTTACTCCCATAATTATCGGAATATCTACTCGTTGAATAGCCTGCCATGCCAATTGGCCGATTCCTGGCCATCCAAAGACAGACTCAACAACCACGATTCCGCCCATAAAAACACCAATATCAATTCCGATCATCGCCACGATTGGCAATATCGCATTCTTGATCGCATGTACTCTAATTATGCGAGATAACGGTGCACCTTTAGCGCGTGCAGTACGAATGTAATCCTGACGCATTACATCGAGCATTGAGGATCTCATTACGCGGGAGTACCAACCACTACCCAAAATACCGAGCGTTAGCGCAGGTAATACATAATGAATTGGTGTGCCATATCCACCGATTGGAAACCAGCCGAGTTTTACTGCAAATATGTAAAGCACCAAGATGCTGACAATAAATTGTGGAGCAGATACTGCTACAAACGAACTAATCATTAAAGCGTTATCAGCAAATTTTCCACGTTTGATGGCCGAAAATACGCCAGCGCTGATTCCGATAATTAACTCAACCAGAATTGCGAAGAACATAAGTGAGAGCGAAGGTCCGATGCGACTAGCGATCAGAGATGAGACATCGGTCTTTTGTAAGTACGAACGACCAAAATCGCCTTGCAATAAGTTAGTTATGTAATTCCAGTATTGAATTAATAACGGTTGATCAAGGCCAAGTTGCGCCCTGATATTGGATAGCGTTTCCGGCGTAGCGCTTCGGCCAGCGATTTGTGCCGCTGGATCAGCGGGCAATATGTAAAGAAGTAAGAAGGTGATAAACGAAACGCCCAATAAAATTAGTAACGATTGAGCGATACGTCGTGCGATATAAATAACCACTGTTAGCGACCCTTCTGTGTTGGATCTAGTTCATCTCGCAAAGCATCACCAAGAAGATTAAAGGAGAGTGCCAGCAAGATAATCGCCAATCCTGGAATAAAGACGAGCCACGGGGCAGATGCAAAATAAGTTTGATTCTCAAAAATAATATTGCCCCAACTTGGTGTAGGCGGGCGAACACCAATACCCAAGAATGAGAGTGTGGCTTCTAGCAAAACTGTGGTCGCAATCCCGAGAGTTGCCCAGACCAGCACGGTTGGTACCAAGTGTGGAAATATATGTTTAATTAAGATTCGGCGATTTGATGCACCCAAGCTGCGTGAAGCTTCAACAAATTCGCGCTCCGAGATTGAAATTGTTTGGGTATAAATAACTCGTGCAATCTGTACCCAGTTCACCATCGCAATAACCAGAGCCACAATCAACAAACTTGGTGAAAAGATTGCAGCGAGTGTGATTGCAAGCAAAAGCGCTGGAAATGCCATCATCAAATCTGTAATACGCATAATGGCAGCACCGATGCGACCACGGATATATCCGGCAGTTAAACCAACAACTGTTCCAAGGATTACAGCAACACCATTGGCAAGAATTCCAACAATGAGTGAGGTACGGGCACCATAAATAAGGCGTGAGAATAAATCGCGACCTAATAAATCAGTGCCAAATAAATAGGTTGAGTTGGGTGCAATTGGTGCGCCTTGCAGAGTTAGTCCATCTTTAAATTGTTCATTTGGACTAAATGGCGCCAGCCATGGGGCAAATATGGCGGCAGCAAAAATGATGAAAATAACAATCATTGAAATCAACGCAACTTTGCGAGCCACAATTCTTTTAAAAGTCGTCACTTGCTCTCTCCCCTAGAATTTGAAGTAACTAGATCTAAAAGGTGGCACGAGGCTTCATGGTCTAGACCAACGTTCTGCAGGAATGGCACGACGGTAGAGCATTTTTCAATAGCAACCGGACAACGTGGATGGAAGTGACATCCTGATGGAGCATCGGCTGGATTTGGAATATCACCACGCAGAATTATGCGTTCAGTCTTAGCGCTCGACTGAACTTGTGGAATCGCTGATATCAAAGCCTTCGTATAAGGATGTTGTGGGTTACTAAATAAATCTTCAGTTGGGCCACTTTCGACAATATTGCCAAGATACATGACTGCTACATGATCTGAAATATGGCGAACAACCGATAAATCATGGGAGATAAATACAAATGTCAGATTCAGTTCATTACGTAAATCCATCAGAAGATTGAGAATCTGCGACTGAATCGATACATCAAGGGCAGATACTGGTTCATCAGCAACAATTAAACGTGGGTTATTGATTACAGCTCTAGCAATAGAAATTCGCTGACGTTGCCCACCTGAAAATTCATGTGGGTACTTATCTAGAGCATCAATTGAGATTCCAACTTTTTGGGCGATATTTTC